>JAYUTD010000142.1:0-5400 GCA_043755305.1 Saprospiraceae bacterium | reverse complement strand
TCCATATTGAAAAAGTCGAAGACCTTACCGGCTATCCTTCAATTCTGGATGGACGCGTTAAAACATTGCATCCCAAAATTTTTGGTGGAATACTGGCCAAAAGAGAACCTAATCATCTATCCCAGCTGGAACAATACCAAATACCTACTTTTGACCTTGTAATAGTTGATCTGTATCCATTTGAAGAAACCGTTAAAACGACGACGGATGAATCTAAAATCATAGAAAAAATAGACATTGGAGGCATATCTTTAATCAGAGCTGCTGCTAAAAATTTTAATTATGTCACCATCATTGCTTCCAAAGACCAATACACTTACCTGCTTGATATTTTAAATAAGCAAGGTACTATTACCACACTGGAACAAAGAAGGTATTTTGCTGGTCAGGCATTTGATGTGTCCTCCCACTATGATACTGCGATCCATCAATATTTTGTAAAGGATACAGCCCAACAAAGCTTGAAGGTAAGCTTAAAAAATGCCAATGTCTTGCGTTATGGAGAAAATCCTCACCAACAGGCCATCTATTATGGAGAAATGGACAGTATGTTTGAATTTATCAGTGGCAAAGACCTCTCTTTCAATAATCTTGTAGATGTGGACGCTGCAGTATCTTTAATGAGAGAATTTAAAGAGGACGATCCTACTTTTGCAATTATCAAGCACACAAATGCATGCGGTGTGGCTACAAAACCTACTGTCATTGAAGCCTGGAAGGCGGCTTTGGCTGCAGACCATGTCTCTGCTTTTGGGGGTATCTTCATTACCAATAAAACGGTAGATGCAGATACTGCTACAGCCATCAATCAATTGTTTTATGAAATACTCATCGCCAGGGACTTTACACCGGAAGCTTTACAAATACTTACCAATAATAAAAAAAGAATCATTTTAAAACTCAAGCACTATAATTTTAGGCCACAACAGTTTAAAACGCTACTGGACGGTGTAGTAAGTCAGGATGTAGATCTAAAATCAGAAACTGAATCGGATCTTAAAGTGGTTACAAATACAAGTCCAAGCGACAATCAAATCCAGGATCTGCTATTTGCCAACAAATGTGTCAAACATATAAAATCAAATACTATTGTCCTGGTGAAAAAAAAGCAGATGATTGGTATGGGCTGCGGACAAACATCGAGAGTAGACGCTACCCACCAAGCCATAGAAAAAGCCAAACATTTTGGATTTGAGGTAAAAGGTGCAGTAATGGCCTCTGATGCTTTTTTCCCTTTTCCAGATTGCGTTGAGATTGCCTCCAATGCAGGAGTTGCAGCTTTCATACAACCAGGCGGATCTATCAAGGACCAATTAAGCATCGATTTTTGCAATAAGCATGAACTGCCAATGGTCGTTACTGGCTATAGACATTTTAAACATTAACATGAATCTATGTATCGACATAGGAAATACCAGAGTCAAAGGCATCCTATATGATGGCGATAAAGAGGTGTTTTATCACCATTCTGATCACATAGACCTGGACTTATTGAAAGACCTCAGCTCAAAATATCCAATTAAAAATTGTATACTATCCTCAACCCGTATTTTGGAAAATGAGGTAATATTTTTTTTATCTCATCATTTTAACCTATTGGTTCTCGATGAAACAACTGTAATCCCTATTCACAATGGATATGGCACACCTGGCAGCCTTGGCAAGGACAGACTGGCCGCAGCCGTAGCAGTTGCTTGTCTGTTTCCGAAACAAAATTGTATCATTATTGACTCAGGCACCTGCTTAACTTACAATTTTATAAATAGCGATAGTATTTATCAAGGTGGCAATATAGCTCCTGGATTAAATATGAGATTGCAGGCTATGAACTATTTTACGGACAAATTGCCTCTGGTAGAAATAAAGTACCATGAACCATTGTTTGGAAAGGATACAGCGATGGCACTGCAGAATGGTGCTGTAAAAGGAGCGATTTACGAGTTGACTTCGTTTATTGATGAAGTTTTTGCCAATTATGGCGAATCCAGGATAATTTTAACCGGTGGGGATTCAATTATATTTGTAAAACACCTAAATTTTAAGATATTTGCACACCCAAATTTGGTATTATTGGGTTTAAATGAAATATTGAAATTTAATGCTGGTTTATTTTCGAACATAAAGCATTAAATGCTAATATAATAAATGAAGAAATTAATTATATTCTTATCGTGTTTGCCTATTTTCCTATCTGCCCAAAGAACAGAAAACTTTCCCTACTCAAGGTATGGCCTTGGAGACCTGTTTCAACCATCTATTGTAGCTTACAGATCTATGGGATATTCCACGATAGCCAATATTGATAGATACCATATCAATTTTGGCAATCCTGCCAGCTACGCTTTTTTGGGTACTACAGCTTTTGAAGTAGGCGCCAATGCAAAAAATACCTCTCTAACCGAAGGAAACAATAGTTCAAAAAACTGGGGCGGCAGTCTCGATTATTTTGCTTTGGGTTTTCCACTTAAAAACCCGATCAATGAAATATATGAAAGTAAAAGAGCGCCATACAAACTAGGGATGAGTTTTTCATTGAATAGATTCAGCAGAACTTCATACAGCATAAGTGGTATCGATAGCCTCGATGAAATTGGTGTCTTTGACAGAAATTACAATGGAGTCGGTGGCACTTATAAATTTCAATGGGGCAATGCTATACAGTATAAGCATTTTTCGTTTGGCGTCAATTTAGGGTATGTATTTGGGTCCATCAAGAGCAATAAACAGTTGATATTTGAAGAATTGGCCAATCCTTTTAATACATATATTGATAGAGTTTACCATATCAAAGCTTTTACTATCAACACTGGTCTGATCTATTCAAAAAAATTGAATGAAAAGCAAGCGGAAGAAAATGCTTCCATACCTTTGAAAACCATAAGAATTGGACTTATATTCAATCCTTCTTCTACATTTACGACCAACAAAGACGAACTTTCCATTAATAGACAAATTATCGGCACCGGTACTGTAATTACCGACACTATTACTATCTCAAGTCCTGAAGGTATAAAGGGTCGAGGAAGATTGGCGTCTGAAATAGGATTGGGATTCATGTTCCAAAATGGAGAAAAAAGTGCCTATACTGCCGAGGTGAAATCATCTAATTGGTCTTCTTACTTCAACGATGCAAGCTTTGAAAAAACAGACACATTAAACAATGGATTTCACGCTTCCATAGGCGGGTATTTTAGGCCAAACTACAAAAGTTATACTTCGTTTTGGAAAAGAACTTTTATAAAATATGGAGCATATTATGATGTAGACCCCAGAGCTATATTAAACAAGGAGTTAAAGGCTTATGGATTTACTTTAGGTACAGGCCTTCCTTTTGTATACCAAAGAAAATCTGCCCACGCTGACATTGGCATAGATATAGGTAGAAAAGGAATGGGCACGGTCATCGAAGAAAATTATTTCAAAATCAACATAGGATTTACTTTTAATGACGACGAGTGGTTTATAAAGAGGAAATACAATTAATACCTTTTTATAAAAATCAAATTTTGGGTAATGGTTTTTCTATAGGCATATGCCGCGTTATGTCCTTTGAAGGTCTTTTTTTAATCCTCTACCCTCTTTTCTCTTTAAAGAACTCGGTCAATAACTGACCGCATTCATTCATCATAATCCCAAATTCTAATTTTGTGCCGGGGTGCAGCAATTCTTTGCCGTATTTCATAAATCCCCGCTTATCATCCTGAGCAGCAAATACGATTTTGTCTATCTGGCTCCAATACAGTGCTCCTGCACACATGACACATGGCTCCAGTGTTATGTACATCGTACAGTCCTTCAAATACTTACTTCCAAGATAGGCTGCAGCTGCGGTAATAGCTATGATTTCAGCATGCGCTGTAACATCACCCAATAATTCAGTCTGATTGTGGCCTTTGGCTATTATCTTTGATTTACATACTACCACTGCACCAACAGGAATTTCACCTTTTTCGTATGCAAGTAGAGCCTCCTGGTAAGCTTGCTTCATAAAGTATGTGTCATCATAAATACTTAACATAATAGATATTAGTTATTGGTTATTGGTTATTACTCAATTGTGGCTAGTTGATGTAGCAAATGTAGCGTATTTTTTCTTATCAAGACTTTTACCAAATTATTGATCATAAAATGAATTTTTTTATCTATTAAATTTTATAAGTCAACTTTACAGTTTTAAAAAAAAGTACTATCTTTGCAAATGGAAACAAACATTAGAAACCTCAAGATATTGGAAGAAGCATTGACCTTTGATGATGTGCTTCTCGTACCCAACTATTCAGAAATTCTTCCACGGGAAGTTGATATTTCCACACAATTTACCACTGATATCAGGCTCAATGCACCCATTGTCTCTGCAGCCATGGACTCAGTTACTGAATTTGGGCTTGCAATAGCCATGGCCCGTGAAGGCGGAATTGGCATCATTCACAAAAACATGTCTGTAGTGGATCAGGCTGAACAAGTCAGAAAAGTAAAAAGGTCTGAAAGTGGTATGATACTCGACCCAATAACCCTGTACCCTGAATCACTGGTAAAAGATGCCGTAGTATTAATGAAAATTCATAAGATTGGGGGTATTCCGGTAGTAGATAATGCAGGTATCCTTACAGGCATACTTACCAATAGAGACCTTAGGTTTGAAACCAATATGCAAAAACAAGTCAGTGAGATAATGACCAAAGACAGATTGGTGACTGCCCCTCTTGGCACAAGCATGTCTCAAGCCAAAGATATCTTGCAACAATATAAAATAGAAAAATTGCCTGTAGTTGATGCCCATCGCAAGTTGGTTGGACTGATTACCTACAAGGACATTATGAAAATAGAAAACTACCCCAACTCCAGCAAGGATAAGCATGGCAGATTATTGGTAGGTGCGGCAGTGGGTATTGGTAAAGATACCCATGAAAGAGTAAGTGCATTGGTAGATGTCAATGTAGATGTCATATGTGTAGATACCGCCCATGGCCATTCTATATATGTGCTTGATGCAATAAGGGCACTTAGGCAAAAATTTCCTCATTTACAAATCATAGGTGGCAATGTTGCCACTGCAGCAGGAGCCAAAGCACTCGCAGATGCAGGGGTCAATGGGGTCAAAGTAGGTGTAGGGCCCGGTAGTATATGTACCACCAGAATTGTGGCAGGTGTGGGTGTACCCCAACTGACTGCCATCATGAATGCTTATACCGGATTACAAGGTACCGGCATACCGATAATAGGTGATGGCGGTGTAAGATATACCGGTGATATTTCCAAAGCCCTGGTGGCAGGTGCCAATACCATCATGGCTGGTTCTCTTTTTGCAGGCACTGAAGAAGCGCCTGGAGAAACCATCTTGCTCGATGGTAGAAAATTTAAAGTATATCGAGGTATGGGTTCACTAGGTGCAATGGAGCT
>JAYUTD010000141.1:0-2147 GCA_043755305.1 Saprospiraceae bacterium | reverse complement strand
AGCAACTTTGAATTTCACTTAATCAAAACTTCCACCTTCTGAAAGCTTCCATTGCTTCATACTCCGCAAGGCCTAGATTCCTGTAGAACAAGGCAGTTTCTTTGTTTCGCTCTTCAGCTCTTTGCCAAAATTCTCTTGTGTCTTCGCCTGGAAAAGGTGGTCTGTCTTTTTGGCTTTGATGCATAAATATCGCCCTTCTCTTGCGATCCATTTCTTTGGGGCTAATAGGTACAGCCATTTCAATTTCATCAATAGGATACTCATGCCAGGCGCCTCTATACAGCCACAACCAGCAATCTTTAATCCAATGTTCATCTTTTAGTAAATCAAATGCTGCAAGAATGGCATCAAGACATACTCTATGTGTACCGTGTGGATCGGCTAAGTCTCCTGCGGCATATACCTGCTGTGGTTTTATTTCTTTAAGCAATTGTGCGATAATCTCAATATCAGGTTTGCCAAGCGGCTTCTTTCTGGTCTTGCCGGTTTCATAAAACGGCATATCAAGAAAATGAATATGGGCATCATCCAGCCCACAATACCTTGCACCACCTCTCGCTTCTCCACGCCTGATCAAGCCCTTGATTTGCCTTATTTCCTGTAAATCTGATTGATCGGTCTTTTTACTATTGATAAATTCAATCCATTTATCTGCCTTTTTCACAATGTCCAAATCTGGCTTTTCGGATGTGGTTTCCATTTCTTTAAGAAACTCGACAAACCTCAACGCATCATGGTCATGCACAGCTATATTTCCTGAAGTTTGATATGCTACATGCACATCGTGGCCCTGGTCAACCAATCTTAAAAAAGTACCACCCATTGAAATTACATCATCGTCAGGATGTGGTGAAAATATGATGCACCTTTTCTTTTCCGGTAAAGCCCTTTCTGGTCTATTTGTATCATCTGCATTGGGTTTCCCACCAGGCCAGCCAGTAATGGTTTTTTGCAGCCTGTTGAAAATTTTAATATTTATATTATAAGCATCATCGTATTCAATGGTAAGGTCACCAAGATGATTTTCTGCGTAATCTTCTTCTGTAAGTTTTAATATAGGTTTTTTGGTCTTTTGGGAAAGCCAAACTACCGCTTTACAAACAAGGTCTTCATCCCAATTGCATATGCCTACCAGCCATGGTGTTTTAAACCTGGTCAATTCTGTAGTTGCAGCTGAATCTACATAAACTTTGGTATTGCTGTGTTTTTGAAGGTATGTCGAAGGAATGGTACTGCTTATTTCTCCTTCTACCGCTTCCTTTATGATCTCTGCTTTATGGCTGCCCCACGCCATAAGGTAAATCAATTTGGCTTTCATTATCGTACTTATACCCATAGTAACGGCTCTATAAGGTACTTCATCAGCACTATCAAAATCCTTGATGGCATCTCTCCTTGTCAGGCCATCTAACCTTACCATCCTGGTTTTTGAATCCTCCCAAGAACCTGGTTCATTGAAGCCAATATGCCCCGTGCGGCCAATGCCAAGCAATTGAATATCAATGCCACCAGCCAATTCAATTTTCTTTTCATAATTCTTGCAATAAACCTCTACTTCTTCCATGCTTAAGGTGCCATCAGGTATGTTGATGTTTTCAACAGGAATATCAATGTGGTCAAAAAGATATTCATGCATAAACCTTACATAGCTTTGTTGTGCTGAAGGGCCCATTGGGAAATACTCATCCAGATTAAATGTAATGACATTTCTGAAGCTCAAACCCTCTTCCTTGTGCTGTCTGACCAATTCTTCGTACACTTTGATTGGTGAGGAACCTGTAGCCAGACCCAGGACTATATTTTGACCATCTTGTTGTCTTTGACGGATGGCTAAAGCTATTGATTTTGCAATGTGAATGGAGGCTTCCTTCGCATCATTCCATATGCTAATTGGCAGTTTTTCAATGGATTTAAGCTGGTATTTGAGTGGGGCATTTTTATTTTCTATCATCTTAAATGTATATTATTGCGCAAATATACAAAATATATTTTATACGTGTACGTACACGGAAATTATTTTTTATAATAAAAAAAGATATACGCAGTATTAATATTTTAATGATATTTGCGAAAAATCTACCATTTTTGAAGAAAAGAGTAACCATAAAAGACATAGCTGACAAATCTGGTGTTTCTGTGGGTACCAT
>JAYUTD010000140.1:0-13886 GCA_043755305.1 Saprospiraceae bacterium | reverse complement strand
AGCACAAATTGCCTACAGGAAGTGTAAGCAGAATTGCGAGCGAACTCAATCTAGACGAACAAACAGTGAGAAATTATTTTGGTGCAACAAAATATGATGAAGGCAAACCCGCCGGCAATCATGTTCAACCTGGACCAAATGGCGGTATAGTTCATATTGACGATACCACTATTCTCGAAATGGCAAAGAAAATAATTAAAGAATCGCAGAATTAGTTTTATGCAGAATTTTAATTAAAAAGTAATTTAAAAGGTTGGTCTTCTCTATAAGATCAACCTTTTTTTTTGTCCTCCAACTTGTGTCTAAAAGTATTACAGGTTTATTTTTTTAAGGTATTTTTTCTCTTTGATAAAAAGCTGTATTATAGTGTTCGACTCAGGGCTGGAGTATCTGGCCTCAATGGCCTCTTTCATCTCTTCTATGCCCATATTTGCATCTTCATAAGAGATATAGCCATATCCTTTGTAAGCACAGTCTTCTACTAAAACAAGTCCAAGTTCTTCTTTATTTCTGCCTTCTGTGATAATGATAAAGTCATGGTCAAATATTTTTGTAAGATGCTGCTCTGCCATTTCTGCTCTACTGTTGTAATCAATTGGCGATTCGATTTGCATACAAGCACCATAGCATTCACCCATACTATGGTATATACACCGTTTTAGCTTATCACCTTGCACCCCAATCTTTTCCTCACAAAGTTGAAATTCCTCTCTGATAAATGAAAGTATAGATTTTCCTGACTGAAGAGAAGAACAATAAGAAAGCGTTTTTTCAGAAACCCTGCTTTTGCTTGATTCTTTCTTGATGCCTAAATGAAGATACCCTGTGTCATCCTTCCACGAATACAAAATGTATGGGTATAATCTCGTTTTTTGGGCTTTGTTAATCTGGGGATTTAGCATTTTTATTTCTTCACTTTCCAATAGCAAAGCAATCAATTCCGACCCTGTTTCGACAATGTCAATATCATTGGCCAACCTCATTAGTTTTTCAGATTTTGCATTGATTTGCGAGAAATGTTGCATAATGCGCGATCTGATATTGATGCTTTTTCCAACATAAATAATTGTGCCATACACATCATAAAAATAATATACGCCGATACTTTCCGGTAAGGACTGCAAGCGTTCAATAGTGATTGACTCCGGCAATTTGGTTTCCTTGACTCCTCTGTTTACAAGAATGGATACATCTTCGCTGCTATCTTTGATAGCCAATATCATGCTAAAAATCTGAGCTGTAGCAATAGCATCGTCCAATGCTCTATGCCTCGCATTGACTTTAATGTCAAAGTGACCAATAAGATTGCCAAGGCTGTAAGAGCGCAGACCCGGAAAACTTTTTCTACTCAATTTTACAGTACAAAGTTGGCGCATGGAAAAGGTATAGCCAAGCTTGTCAAATTCTTCCCTTATGAAACTGTAGTCAAAATTTACATTGTGTGCAACAAAAATGGCGCCTTGCGTAATTAATATAAACTCCTTGGCTATTTCATAAAATCTCGGGGCGTCATTGACCATTTCATTATCAATACCCGTGATTCGCGTAATTTCATATGGGATAGATCTGTCCGGATTGATCAATGAAGAAAATTGGTCCACAATAGCGTAGCCATCATGAATAACCACAGCTATCTCTATGATCTTGTCTCTTTTTGCCATGCCGCCTGTTGTCTCGATGTCGACAATAGCATACCTCTGGGGTTTTGTCTTTCTTGTGGCCAAATAATAATCTTAGATTAAACCCAGATTAAGCATTAGAAATTTACTGCAACTAAATTCTGCTTCAAATCTATTTCGGTTCTCATTTTTCTGTCCTCATAGTAGGATTTACTACTATTGCGGGAGAAAAATTCCGAGCCTCATAGCTTTTTTGTATAATTTAGTTTCGCTACAAAGTCCAATGCTTAATCTGGGTTATAAAAAACAAATATATGAATTTAATGCCACATGGCACCATAAAAAAAGACCAGGTCATTGACACTGGTCTTTCTAAAGTTTGTTAAATCAGATTTTTTATCTAATTAATGATATATTGCCTTTTTTGATAATCTCATCATTTACACCACACTTGGCTTTTAACCAATAGGCATATACATCCGGGGACAATTCCTCCCCACGTAATCTTCCGTCCCAGCCATCTTTCTGGGTCTTGGAAGAAAATACCTCCTGGCCCCATCTGTTGTAGATGATTAGTTCCATTTCAGTAATATAATTGCTTTTGACCATCAATACATCATTGACACCATCATCATTGGGAGAAAATGCAGTTGGAATAAATACATCTTTCTCACATTGTGGAAGCCTTATTTTTAATGCTATTTCAGTTGTTCCTGTGCACCCATTTTGATCGGTAGCAGTAATTGTGAAGGTAATATCTTCATCTACTTTTATACTCTGTTTTATACCTATAAATTCATTTGACCAATTGTATTTCCAGCCTTGCTTTGGATCAACAATACTTACCTCAACAATTTGACCTTTTGGAATATCACCATTGGGCTGAGCTGCAACATCTAGAGTGAGTTCTGTAGTATTTATCACAAAGCTGTCTCTTAATACACAACCTAAGGTCGGATGAGTAACCTTTACGGCAATTTTATCATTTCCCTTGACTGAAAAAATTGGCATTGCAGTATTTCCTCCTGAAACTATGAGGTTTTTTGGAGACCATTCATAGATATAATCTATATTAGGCAATACAGTGATGGAAGGTTGCGACGTCTGGTTAAGACAGAATACATCAGGTTCATTCAATTTGGCGTCAAATTTAAATATCTTGAATGTTATATCATTCTCGGCGATGCAAAGCAAGTCCGGATGTGTCAACTTCAGTGTATACTTCGTAGATTTAGCTATATCTACAGTTGGCATACCTGTATTGCCACCTGAGACGATGGCATTGGCAGGGCTCCAAACATATTGGAAGTTGATGCCTGCATTGACGATGCTGTTGATCGGATAGATGCCATATGCACACACCTCGTCCTGCGCACTTAATGCTACATCAAATTTAAAGGCTTTAACAGAAAATGTATCGTTAAATGCACAGCCATTTTCATCCTTTACATTCAAAATAAAAATCGTATCTGATTTAATATCAACTTTTGGATTGGCCTGAGTACTTATCACATTGCCTTTGGCATCTTGCCAAACAAAAGGCCTGTTTTTTGCTTTATCCGGCAATACCAGCATATAGTCTGTGTTGATGCAATCCTCTGCTTTGTCATTGTCAAACACAGGAAAAGTATCATTGAGTTTAACTTGTTTAGATATGGGCTTAAAAGGACATTTCACAGATAGATTAGAAAGAGTTATAGTATACTCTCCAGCCTTAGCATATTTATTGCATACTTCCAAACCTACACTTCCTGGTACTGACTTATCGTTGCCAAAATCCCATTTCGGAAGCCCATACAATTGGTCTCCTGATATTTTTAAAAATGTCATACACACTTCAAAATTGTTACAGTCTTTTACATTATAATTGAAATCCACTACCGGATTAGGTATAATCTCGAATTTCAATGAATCTCTGTGGGTACAATTGTATTGATTGACCGCGGTAAAATACAATGTGAATTCTGTTTCATTTGGATTTATTGTGCCAACTACAGGTTTTAATGTTGTGCCTCCACTTATGATGTGAGGATTAGCATCCCATTTTATTCCATTGATATGGCTAGGTTCATTATTGAACACATTATTGGTAGGTATGGTATCTCCTATACATAACTGGTATGGTCCTATTATTTCAAACCTGGGGCTTTGATTAACTACTTTGATAGATGCTGGTTTAGCACTACAAAATTTATCACTTTTGAAATTTACATAATATGTCTGCTCAAGTGTATTAAAAGAAGTTTTAAGCGTATCTCCCATTGCCACTTTTTGGGTAAAATTGGCGTCCTTGTACCATTCGTAAAATCCATTGCCAAATCCTCCATTTGCAGAAAGTAAAACAGAGCCGTCACAAGTTACAGCTTCCCCTTCGATAGCGAGATTAAGTGACTCCAATACTTCAACCACTACCTTGCCTTTTACAGTGCACAAGCCGTCAGCAACAATTACATCATATACTTGGTCGGTCTTTGCGGTGAGAATTGGATTGGATGGAACGGTAAGGTCCAATCCAATAGTAGGTGACCAGAAATAATCAAAAGCCGGATTGCCGCCCATAATAAGGGCTTTCTTTTCCTCAGGGCATAAAACAAGAGAATCTTGAATGATCTGGAGTGTAGCAAATGGACCTGGCAAAAACTGCTTCTCCACTAAATCTTTACACCCATTCTCAAACTCCCCTTGTATAGAACCAAAAATTATACTATCTTTAGGAACAGTAACCTTAGTCGGAGTACCTAAGTAGTTCAAAATATTGCTTTTATTGCCTATCAACCAATTAATGCCTTTGGTAGACAATCCTTTGTTGTCTTTGTCTTCATACTTAAATACAAGATTGACAGATTGATCATCTGGACAATCAGCTGCTATATAGCTAAAATCCAGTTTTGGCCGCAATTCATTTATGCTAATAGACTTTGCAATGGTTGCCGTACAATTGTCATCAAAGGTAAGTGTCAATGTTGAAACAAAACTATCTTGAAGGGAAGTTATATATTCAATATTTTTTCCGGTTAACGTCTCGTTTTTAAACGTCCACGTATAAGCAGAGACCTGTGCATAATTAACGCTGTCATTGGATTTTTCTACCATCTTGATGATGGCTTTATTGTCAATATCGCAACCACTTAAAGAATAATCAAAATCAATAGAAGGTATGAAATCTGTTACCTTGAAGTCCTTGGTCAATGTATTTCTACAATTCTTATCAGTATTGACGTCAAGTACTACTGTGAAGTCCTTTCTTGGAATTGTCACAATAACATTATTGCCAAATAACGAAATAGTAGATGCACCATAGGAAACCAGCCACTTTCTTTCTGTCACTATATAATTATCGTTAAGCTCCTGACTTTTGTCCTTAAGTATAATAAGAAGATCATTTTTTGGGTCACAGCCCCCTAATTCAACATCGAAGTCAGATTCAAATATTTTTGAGTTGAAAATCACATTACGGCTAACTGAGCCACTACAAGCATTGCTTGCGCCTACATCAAGTTTTACATTAAAATCTGCCGGATCAATGATAAACTCAGCAGGATTTGTTGTAGATGTCAATGTATTGCCACCTTGTGTTAAAACCCAATTCCACTTATTGCTCACAGCACCAACATCTGCTGTTGATGATTTATCGGTAAGTATTGCGCTTATTGTGCCATCAGGGTTGCATGCTTTAATGTCATATTCAAAATCTGCATTGTAAGGTAAATCAGTTATTTTTATAGTTTTCACTACTTCATCTCTACAGTTGTCTGAGTTTCTTATTACTGTAAGTTTTACTTTATAAGTACCATTGCCTGGAAAAGTAAAAGTAGGGTTTCTTTCAGTTGACTTAAAAAGCGTATCATTGGAAGGGAAATTGAAATTCCACTCATACCTGTTTGATGCCAATGAATTGTTTTCAAAAACAATTTTGGTTTCATTGCACAAATTGGAAGGTGCATTGAAGATAGCCTTTGGAGGTTGGCTACATATTCTAACATTGTATTGAAAATCTCTCCTGATCTCACCGATTTTACTTCCATTTCTGTATTCCTCTACACACACCCCGACTACAAATTGACCTACTGCATTGGGAATAGCAGTCATCCTTCCAGTCCTAGCATCAATTGTAAGTGGCACTCCACCCATAAGATTATTGAGGCCATAAGGTAGCTTCCAGGTTAGGTCTGTGTAAGGAGGTGCAGAAGGGAACCCTTCTGGACTTGGTTTAGTTAATCCTATTTTGGGGACGCACAATTTATAAACGAGAGAATCTCCATCAGGATCAATAGCGCTGTTATCAAAGTCCAGGTTTTTTTGTGCACAAATATAGACATCAGGCCACTTCTTAAATGAAGGCGAACTATTATTGGTAGTAAATGATTCTTTGGGTATGGTCACAGAATAAGTAGCTCCGGTTTCCAAAGGATCAACAATATTATTGATGGACCCATTTCGGCAACACCTCTGGTAGGCAATGATATACCCACCCTCCCAGGAAGGTAAATCTATTGTTTTAAGGTAACGGGTTTCATGCACACAGACTTGGGCACCTTCAAAACCGCAATCGGATTGTACATAATTGTTCAATGTATCATCATCCATGTAAGGCATTGTGGTTTCCAAAAACAATTGTCCATTGGTTCTATAAATTCTGATTTTAGCATTTATGTCAAACTGAGCATTTTCCGCGCCTAAAAAACAGTCCCGGCGCAAGTTCATCGTAATAAGAAATTTACTTGTTTTCGCAGCGGCATTGCTGCTTATCTTTTTATAAGTCATATCTCCGCCTACAATGTGTGTAGCATAACCGATCAGAGGCAATACAAAAAGTAAAATACTGAAAATTATACTTTTAATATCTTTCATTTTACTATATTTTATTGAAGTATTCATATCTTTTTTCTTAGTGGTTTTGTCTTTTTATTTCGATTTTACGCTTATTACTTCTACCTTTCTTTCTTTAGATGCTTTAAGACTATAAATAGATCCTTTTTCATCATTAATATTATCAACAACATCCACAGGGCTCAATTCTTCCCCATAGGAAATTTCTGTTATAATTAATTGTTTGTTGATAAGACTCGGAGCCAATGCCCCGCCTTTATAACGCATCATATCATTTCTTACGCTGTTTATCCTTCGCTGGCCAAGCACTAAATTGTATCTTTCATCAAATCTGGGTGATGCATAACCTCTTATTGTCATCTCTATTTTTTGGCCTTCATTTAAAGCTTTTATAAGCTCATCCATAAACAAAGAAAATCTATCGTAACCGCCTCTTACATCGCCCTCAAAGAATGCTTCCATTCTTTCGAGAGAAGCTATTTTTTCATCTCCTTTAACCCCTTTTATGTACTTATCCATAAATACAGGCTTTCTCATCATATATTCCTTCAAAATATCTCCATATATTTTATTTGTCGCTGTAGTTTTGCTGTCCTGATCAGGTTCGTCATTGTCAAAAAACAATGCCAGAGGAAGCAATCGATTGATGTCTGTTTTAGGAAGGTAAAGGTTTTTTGAAATTTTACCAGTTATATTTCTTGTATCTACATTTTCCGTTACTGTACCATAGCCGGGTTTTGAAGCCGTAATCTTATAGGTCTTGTTTTTTTCAAGAGGAAAAGTAAAGTTATTGCCTAATTCATTTACTTGCACCATTATTGGATTTTCAGGATCTGAGAGGTCTTCAATCGTTACTTTCACGCCTTTGAGCGCATCTTTTGAATTGGCATCAAATGTAAATACCTCGAGTTCCAGTTTATCTGTTTCAAGGTAAAGTTTTTTGATGATATCTTCTGACTTTTTGACTTCTGATGTATTGAATGTAACAGTGTCACGCTTATAGCCTTGTTTCTCTGCTATAATAAGATAATTCCTACCCTTTTCTAATGTAAATTTATGTTCATTGCTATCATCGGTCGTAACTTCTGCTACTACTTTGAGCGTCAATTGGTCAATCAGTTTCACCGTGCAACCTTTGAGGTCAACACCGGTTTTCTTATCAAAAGTAAGTGCGTTGAGATTGATTAAAAGTGGGGTAATGTCTGCCTTATACACATCATAACAACAAGATTGAAGCAGTTGATCTACATAGCTTGCACCTTCCCTATTGGAGGAAAAAAAAGCTTCATCGCCCTTCTCGTTTACTTTGTAATAGACATCATGAAAAGTGCTATTATAAGGTACTGACAGTATTGAAGCAGGTTCAAATTTGCCTTCATTGTACTGGCTGGAAAATATGTCGTATCCGCCAAACCCGGTCTTGCCTTCCGTACTGAAATATAAAGTATTTGTTAGGCTATGGTAGAATGGTGTGATATCATCTTCGGCTGTATTTAAATCGGCTAAATTGATAGGGTTAGAGAAGCCCAATTTTCTATCAAATACTGCGTACCAGATGTCAAATTTTCCCTTTCCTCCTAGCCTATTGGAGGAAAAATACAAAATTTCATTTCCATTCGCAGGATCAATGCCAAAACTGGGTTGTGTATTTGAAGTATTTGGCAAATTGATGGGTGAAGGCAACATCTGTTCGTCTGAAAACGTGCCATCGCCATTAATTTTAGACCAATATATATCGCACCTTAGTTCATGTTCCGAAATATAATCGCATACAGTATAGTATATTCTGCTTTTATCTGTATTAAAAGCCTGGTTGGCTACAGTTTTTTCTCTTTTATTGAAAAGGGATTCTATTGGCGCTGACGAGCCATCTTTTTGCATCAATACTTTTGCCAATTGCCTAGGGGGTTTTTGCAATGGATCTGCCTCTAAAAATCTTTGTGATGCGTAATATATAACTCCATTGAATTTAAACGCCCCAAAATCACTGTATTCTGAATTGATGTCGGATTCTTCTCTTGTTATTTTTACATTGGGATCTACATCTTTGATCCGCGATGCTGCCCATGTTGCAGATGCTTTTTCTTTCTTAGCTCTGGCGGTGAAGTAATCCTCTTCTGTCCCGTACTGCGAAATGTATAAATCATAGTAATCATTTGCTTTATCAAATTGTCCCAATCTCTGGTACATTTCTCCTGCATGGAAATAAATCAATGAGTCTTTAATGACTTGCAGCGTATCAATAAGGTAAGAGTAGCGCTCAGCGGCCATTTTGTAGGAGTCAAACATTCTTGCACATTCGGCCGATTTCAATAGTATATCTGCATCATTTTCATCAAACAGTAAAACTTCATTGTAATAAGTCAATGCCGAATAATAATTTTTTTCTGCATATGATTTTTCTGCAGCGTCAAGGAAAGCTTTTCGCGATTGCCCATAGGTCTGCCCAAAAATACAGATCAAAGAAAACAGGGCTATAAATATTTTATTAATCATATTTCTTAGTTCCATTGTGTAATTAGTAAATTGGACAGTTTTTTCTTTCTTTCATAGGACGCACATTTTTGATGATGTAGCGTAAGTGAAATTCCGGACCTCCTCTATTGGAAGCAGTGGTTTTGTTGAACTGGTTATTGTCTAGATCGTAACTAAAACTGGCATACCATTCATTGTACTGGATGGCAAATGTGGGAATCAATGAACCTGAGGTCCTGTAACCTACCCCGGCATGCACCTGGGTCTCTTTTCCCCTTTTTTGATTGACATAAAATTTTAAAAGTCCACCTACCAATGTTTCATTGTATTTTTCCTGCTTTTGATTTAAAGCAGAAAGCTGTATGTCGAGTTGGTTGGCTAGCATTAGATTTCCAATAGCAGAAAATGTAAGGTGCATTGGAAGGCTTTCATTGTTGGATGTAAAAGTAGTAGAAGGCTGATTGATATGAAACGCACCTATTCCAACATCTACTTTTGTTCGCTCAGATTTTTGCCATCGGTAATTGACACCTGTAGCTATTTCCAACAGACCTACCCTTCTGGCATTGAATGTTTCACCACTTGGGGCATTAGGATCAAAACCTACCCCATTCCATTGCTTGTCCCACGTCAAATTATCCACGTTAAAAGCCCTAGTATTGTATCCAAGCATAATCCCTCCGGAAATAACATTTGAAGCATTTAACGAACGATTGTATGATGCTCCTAGATTAATGCCGGTAAGTGTCATTTTACTAGCGCCTTGTCTATCATAATTGAGATTGCCACCCAAGCCCAAGAAATGCTTGTCATCTGTCAGGTATTTTTTGAAATCGTAAGCAATTGAAAAAGTGGTCCAAGGTACAGGTACAAAACGCCACTGGTCTCTAAAACTTAAAGAAAACCTTTGGTCCCCACTAAAAACTCCCACCTGAGCAGGATTTAAATTGAGTGGAGAATTGTAAAACTGCGAATAATGCAAGTCCTGGGCATTCACACGACTGGTAAAAAATATGACTATAGAGCATACAACCAAGTATATATTCTTCATTTTGCAAATATTTTTGCTGTTTATTTTAAAATTTAATAATATTCAAACTAATGTTCCGAATACTGATTTATCGTATATAGATCAACTATTAATTAAAACAAAAACCATGCTAAAAATACCTAGCAATAGGAAAAAACACAAAGATGTCGAATTTCAATTGGTCATTTTAAATATTACTACGTATAATTATGGTTTTCACCTAAAAGTTTCAATTTTACAAAGGATTTTTTCAAACTTCTGCCCATATTGGATATTTCTCTTATGTATTAAAGTTAAATTCAATATATTTGTTCTAAATCAAGAAAAACAGGAATGAAAATAAGTATAAAAAGAAGCTCTGCCCTCAATTATATTGGACGAAATGATAAGAATGACAATTTAGCATTGTCAGGTGACAAAGCCGGTGTAGGTCCCATGGAAGCTGTACTTATGGCTGCTGCAACATGCAGTGCCATAGACATCGAGCTCATACTAACTAAAATGAGACAGCCATTGGAAAGTATAGATGCTGACGCGGATGGGCTGCGGGCAGAGACCGACCCAAAGGTTTTTCTTAAAATCCATCTGCACTATAGCTTGAAAGGCAAGCTTAAAGAAGATAAAGTAAAAGAGGCCATAGATATGAGTGTAACCAAATATTGCTCTGTATTGACCATGTTGGCAAAAACAGCAATAATTACCACTTCCTATGAAATTAATGAATGAGTTACTGTAAAAATCATTTTACCGGAGTTAAAATAAACAGCATGAACAAAAGAAAACAAACCATTCATGAAATTTGAAACCATAGCCATACGTCTACAAACCCTTAGAAGCCAGCACAAAGAGCACTCTACCCCTATTTTTCCTACCTCAAGTTTCGTATTTGACGATGGGGAGGAAATGCGGGCAGCTTTTGCGGAAGAAATTGAAGCCAATGTTTACAGTAGGTACAGCAATCCATCAGTGGCAGAATTCGAACATAAAATGGCATTGCTTGAACACGCAGAGGCAGCAATAGCAACAGCCTCAGGTATGTCGGCGATATTTACCACTTTCGCTACTTTTCTGAAATCGGGTGATCATGTGCTGATGTCTGAAGCAGTATTTGGATCAACCATAAAACTATTTGAGAATTTTTTTAATAAATGGGGTATTCAACACACGCTTGTAAATTCAGACAACATCGTTGAATGGGAGGCTCATGTAAACCCGAATACAAAAATTCTTTACATAGAAACTCCCTCCAATCCAGGTCTTGATGTGCTTGACATTAGATCATTGGCAGACCTCTGCAAGGAAAAAAATATTCTGTTTGTTGTAGACAATTGTTTTGCAACGCCTTATTTACAGAATCCGATTTTACTTGGGGCTGATATCTCCATTCATTCTGCCACAAAGTACATAGACGGTCAGGGCAGAGTGTTGGGTGGAGTCATTTGTGGGACTAAAGAGAATATGAAAGCCATATTACCATTTATCAGAAATGCAGGCCCTACCCTGTCGCCATTCAATGCATGGATATTGTCCAAAAGCCTGGAAACATTGGCAGTGAGAATGGATAGGCATTGTAGCAATGCGCTGGCTTTTGCGCAATACCTTGAAAAACATAGCAAAATAAAGTATGTAAAATACCCTTTCCTGGACAGCCACCCTAAATGTGTATTGGCAAGGCAACAAATGAAAGCGGGCGGTGGAATAGTAAGCTTTGAATTGCACGATGGATATGAAGGAGCGCAAAATTTACTCAGCAAAATCAAGATGTATTCTATCTCTCCCAATCTAGGCGATACACGAACGATTATAACCCATCCTGCATCCTCCACGCACAGTAAATTGACAGCTCAGCAAAGGTCAAATGCAGGTATTACAGATGGCTTGATAAGGATGTCTGTTGGATTAGAACATATTGATGATATAATAGCGGATTTCACGCCGTGATTTAGTCGAAAAATTTGTTGTAGTTAAAATACAACACCATTGTTTATTGAGGAAAATACCCAACTGCAACATGCATTGGGATCAATTGCTGCAAAGAAAAAGCGCTGAAGGCAAAATCTGCTAGCAAAGACGCCGGTAAATACAAAAAAAGGATAGAAAAAAAACTGAATTGCCCATCAAAAGCGAAAAGCAATTCAGTACAAATATGACTTATCTTTAAGGACGAAGGAATTGAAAATATGGATCTATATCAACTCATCTTCCTCTTCCATAAAATTCTTAGAATGTTTGGATTGGTAGTCATTCAAAGGCTTACCACCGGCGTATTGGTGGTAGTAAATAAGGGATAATCCTCCAAACATAAAAATACAGGCGAAAGTGCACGCCGGATGGCTATTGAATATAGCGTCCAGTATACTTCCAACGAAAATACCCGAACCTACACTCAAGAAAAGGAGTCCAAATTTTAAGGCTGAATTTTTATAGGGTTTACTGAATACGGTGCTGTCTTTTCCATATTGGATAAGGGCCAATCTTTCCCTGTGTCTGTTTCTCAAATAGGTACTTCCCAATATAAGGATACTAAGGAAAGTGCCTATGACTGCTAATATTTCTTCTGGCATGATGATTATTTTTTGATTTAAGTATAGTACGAAAGCATAATTAAAACGGTTACATAAGTTGTAATTTAATTTATCTGCATTTGGATGCTTTATTTAGGTTTTGTTATATTACAGCCATTTACTACCTTTGATATATAAATAATTATAATATAATGGCAAAGAAGGGATCCGGAAAAACTCAAATGAATCAGATAATAGAAAAAGTAGAAGCGCAAAAAACGTCGACCTCTTCTCCTTTTTTTAAGGGTGTAGATTTTATAACTATGGCAATGCTGGCTTTGCTTACCTATGCGGTTTTCTTACAAGTACGCAATTATGAGTTTGTAAATTGGGATGATGATAGAAATGTGTATGAAAATCCATTGATTACCTCTTTGAATAAAGACAATTTCTGGGACAATTCAAAAGCCATATTTAAGACAAAGGTCATAGGCAACTATAATCCAATGACGATATGGTCGTTTGCACTTGAAAACAAGCTAAGGAGCAAAAACGATAAAGGCATGTACACCGGGGTCCAAAAACCCGGTGGTTGGCACATGACCAATGTATTTTTTCATATGCTCTGTGTGGTATTAAGCTTTATGTTGTCAAGGCGGCTGGGCTTGAAGACGCTTGGAGCAGCTTTTGTCGCAGCACTATTTGCCCTCCACCCCATGAGGGTAGAATCAGTGGCCTGGGTTACAGAAAGAAAAGACGTGTTGTTTGGCGCTTTTTACCTTATAGCGCTCTATTTCTATGTGTTAAATAAAGAAAAATCCACAGTACTGAGGACATTAGCTATTTATGTGTTTTTTCTTTTGTCATTGTTCAGTAAAATCCAGGCTGTATCGCTGCCACTGTCAATGCTGGCCATTGACTATCTGTTGGATAAAAAACTGACCTTATCGCATTTACTTAAGAAAATTCCATTTTTTGTTTTATCCCTTGGCTTTGGCTTATATGGCCTTACTGCCCTGGATGCGGAAGGATCACTTGACACCAATTCCAATACTTATGCAATATGGCAAAGGATATTCGTAGGCACCTATTCATATATGGTCTACATCGTCAAGTGGATTGTGCCCTATCGGCTATCGCCTCTTTACCCTTACGATGCCAAGTTACCGACGGCTTTCTACCCTACCATCTTCATGCTGCCTATAACCTTATATGCTTTGTGGCATGCCTATAAAAAACAATGGTATGTCTTTGTTTTTTCTCTGTTGTTTTTTACCGTAAATATATTTTTCCTATTGCAGATATTGGGTGCCGGTCAAGGATTTATAGCAGACAGGTTTTCTTACATTGCTTATTTTGGACTGTTTTTTGGATTGGGTTATCTTATTGAAAAATTGACTGCGACGGATAAGTATAAAATGTTAGCAT
>JAYUTD010000139.1:0-2148 GCA_043755305.1 Saprospiraceae bacterium | reverse complement strand
ACAAGCAATATTGAAATTGAGGGCGACATCATTTGGATCTATATCCAAACCTTTTTGAAAATCCTCTATTGCTCCATCAAGATCAAAATCTTTATATTTAGCCAAACCACTACTTTTAAAAGGGTTGGCTCTTTGCCTTTGCGTTTCCTGGGCAGGTGTGGATTTGTGGTAAGGTCTTGAAAGGTCTTCACTCTCATACCTTCTCATTTGTTCTTCTCTTCTTCTTTCTAGTCTTGAGTCACCTCTTTGCACATAGCCCCCATTGTACTTTCTATCAAATTCCTGATCTGTCATTTTGAGCAATTTCATTCCCTGAAAGAATGATATTAACATTGTTATGGGTAAATTGAAAATATTTACGCTTGCGATAAAAAGCATTATAAAAAAAATAAACTTGGAAGTTTCTCCTAAATAGAGTTTGTGCCCTCCTATCCATCCGGTAAAAAAAGATAAGAATGCTGCCGTAATTCTATTTTTTGGTCTTACATTATTCTGCCTGTTTGACCCACTTGGGTTTTCTCCAATAATTATCATCTGTTAAAAAACTTTACAAGTTATCACCGCTATATCATCATTGTACTCTTCAGTACCTCTAAAAACTTCAATTTGCTCAAGTAATTTATCATTGAAATCATCTGGCAAAGTTGATGAATTTTCTCTAATAAATGGAATTAAATTTTGTTCTTCATAATATTCACCTTTTTCGTTCTTCAATTCTCCCAGACCATCCGTAAAAGAAAGCACAATACATGGCTGATCAAGGGTTTCTTCCCCAGCTTTGATCTCTGGTAATTTTTCAAAAGCTCCTATTACCGAGCATCCGGCTTTTAGCCTGATAACGGTTCCATCAGCTTTATAAAGTATAGGCGGAAAATGACCGGCATTTACATAATGCAGTTTTTTTGTCCTAAGGTTAAATTCAGCTACAAAAAAAGTAATAAATTTATCTGCTTTGGTAATTCTAAATACAGCCTGATTCAAAGCAAAAATAAAGGTTTCTAAATCTTTGTATTGAAAGATCAGACTTTGCACCATCGCTTGAAAATTTGCCATCAATAGAGCAGCAGCTACACCCTTGCCTGAGATGTCAGCAATGCATATAGCAAACCTATCTTCATCATATTTTATATAGTCTATGTAGTCACCCCCTATATTGTAATGTGGTTTATAAATTTTCGAAATGGCATAGGTCTTAGTATGAGGCAAATGGTCAGGAATAAGCATAGATTGCACATCCTGGGCAAGTAGCAGCTCCGTCTTATACTTTTCTTGTTCAAGTTGTCTTTTAAACAATCTTTTATTCTCAATAGCTACCGCTATAATATTGGTAATGGTTGTAATAAACTGAATTTTATTAAACAGATCATCTTTGTCTTTTATTCCTCCAATTAACGCATAGGCTATAGAGAGATCCTTATGAAATACGGGAATGATGATGTCAAAATCTGCTAATAAAGCCGGATCTTCCGGTTTTATGGTATATAACCTCTTGTGGTGCTCAATATGTTGAATGAGCAATTCAGGTTTTTTTTTGGAGTAATTGATTTTACTAGCACAAATCCAGCCTTCTTCTCCTAAGACAAATAATGCCATGCGTTCTATGCCCATTTCCCAGCTTAAAAACGATTTGTACATGTTAAATAAGCCATCTTGAGAGACATTGTCATTGATGGCTTGTGTAATAGTAAGCAGGCTTCTTATTTGAAGCTGCTTAAGATTTAGCTCTTTTTCAAGCTTTTCTAACATCATCAATTCTCTATTCACTTATTTAGATTATTACTACGCAAATTTGATAAAAAAAAGCCGATTTTTTATATGATTTTGGAAAAGAAAGTAAATCCATTAAAAGGCACCTTTTTTTCTTCCTATTGATCTGGTTTATAGATTGGTACATAGGCAGTAAAGAGTAATACTTATTTGTTTCTCAATGTCAGGTTCATTATTTATGCTATGATTTGGGAACTGTTATTTATTATTTTATCCTTAATATTAAAATTATGCAAAAATTTATACTTCAAGCGAATTGTTTTTAGAAACTTATCCAATAAAATGAAATGATTAAATTATTCTCTATTTTTGGCTTTATGTTTAAGGTAGCTATTATAGAGTTGGCTGGTCATTTTGAGTAAGCACGTGCTACTTCAAAAT
>JAYUTD010000138.1:0-2150 GCA_043755305.1 Saprospiraceae bacterium | reverse complement strand
GTCAATAAAAAGTTCATCTGTCAATGGTGTTTCACAACCGACCTTTCCTTTTTCATCTGTCTTGATAAATGCAAGCTTGGTTATATTGTCGACAGCATTTTCAACATCGTAGTGAAAATAGCCATAGCCTTTATCTTTTGTAGCAAATAGTCTACCGAGGGCAGATAAGTCAACATCTGATTTTTCGTATACATTAAACCAGTTTTGGTTTCCATCCGGCCCTAGAGATAACATAAAAGGGTGGAAAGCAGATTGATTGTAAAGTAGTTTACCAGATACAATGATATTTTCATTATCTATGACCAAACCGCTGATCGCATTGAATTGTGCAAAGTCTTTATCAATCACTTTTGACCATTTTACATTTCCTATGCTATCTACTTTCATTATAAAAGAGCCTATGTAGGAAGATAAAATATCGGCGATATTAAGATCATAGTATTGACCTGCGATAACATAGTCTTTACCACTTTTTGCAATTTTAATACCTGAAGTGAAAGGTAAAAATTCAGACTCAGCCGATGCATAAGCTTTATTGAACTTTATCTTGTCATCCAGATCAAATTTTGACAAGATCACTGCCGGCAATCCACCATTTATTGAAACAATATTTCCTGTGGAAATAAATCCGTCTATTTGAGGAACATAATCCACCGCGTTGTATGTATACGATTCATCATTGACATCTTTAAAATCAATAGTCATGGAAGACAATAATGTACCGTTTTTTTCTGCTTTATTCAAGATTAATAAATCATTTTCACCATCGTTTATGTTGATCAATTGATGCACTAAACTGTCCTTTATTCCTTCGACCAATAAATTGGCTGTGGATTGAGCAGTAGATTCCATTGAACCATTGTCATAGGCTTTCATCCACAATCCCTTGCCTTCCTTTGGCTCTAAAGCCCCGATAACTTGTCTGTTTTTACCATCAAAAAGTGAGACGGAAAAGTAAATACTATCATTACTGGCCTGATATATTGAGGCAAGACCTGGAAGACCAAGATTGGAAGCCATTTTAATTTTATTAGACCAACCGAGATCTCCTTTCTTTAGCCACTTAGTGATCAAAAAATAATGGACAGTACTATCCCCCTCAGGAATCATAGCATCCAATGAAATGTAATTGCCATCTTTCAATTGCAGGCCTGACAGATTTATCAGAGAAGTATCGGGAATATTACCTAAAGAAGGAAACAATGGATAACCTCTGTGAAATTTAGTAGGACTTTGTGCATAGGAAATAGCACAAAAAAGAACAGCAATAACAATGAAACAATATTTTGTCATATGTAACTTTTTGAAAAACCAAAGATAATAAATTTATTGTATTACTGAAAACTAAAGCTTTGTATAATTTGCAGACGACAAATGAAGCTGAAAACCTAGTCATTATCAACCATTTCTGAATAATTTGGTTAATCAATAGTATGGATCATTTCGCATATTTGATCAAAAAAATAGAGGATACTAGCTCTGCATCCGAGAAAGTAGCTGCTTTGGCAGGATATTTTTCATTGCCAGTTAGCAATAATGATAAACTTTGGGCATTGGCTCTTCTATCTCAAAAAGTTATACCAAATATAGTACGTCCAAAAAAGTTGAACGCTTGGATTATAGAAATAACTAATCTTCCAATTTGGTTGATTGATAGTACAAATCAAACAGTTGGGGACCTGGCTGAAACGATGGCCTTGGTTTTTCCATTTATCAATACAAAAAATCAGAGAAGATCACTATCAGAATGGGTTGAAGATTTTAATAATTTAGATGTAAGCAATGAAGATGTAAAAAGAGAACAAATTACATGTTATTGGACGCAATGGACAAAGGATGAACGGTATATATTTCACAAACTCCTTACTGGTCGTTTTAAAGGTATTTCTAAGTCTGTACTTATTCCTGGCTTAGCACAAAGTTTAGGAATAAGTGAAATAGTCATATCCCAACGACTTATGCGCAACTGGTCGACAGAAAATACAACGTGGAAAGAGTTGTTTTTTGGGTTTGACTCAGCTGACGAATTGGCAAAACCTTATCCTTTTTTAATGGCCGATACCAGTATTACTGATACTAAAAATCTGGGATCACCTTCCGAATGGGCCATAGAGCATAAATGGGATGGCATTAGAGTACAGATCATAAGA
>JAYUTD010000137.1:0-2154 GCA_043755305.1 Saprospiraceae bacterium | reverse complement strand
TCCATATTAGGGTTAATGGTGTGATAAATGGAAACATCACAATTCCAATATAGAAATATATTACTCTTTAATAAATCACTAATATTTATAGGAACTACTTCTTCATTCTCAGGTTGATCTGCTATTAGCATAATTTCAGGAATTTGGCAGCAAGTTGATTGCCCATTGACAGTACAGACATAATAGCCACTGGGGCAGTTATCGGGGCTATCAATTATTGAAAACATTTCTGCAACATCTCTATAAATCCATAATATTTTTTCAGTCATTTTAATTTGTTCAATCAATTCGACCTCAGGCGATTCATCGCTTAATATCCGTTCTGTTAAACTGAGAATGTCGCCTACACCTAAATCTTGCAACTTGCTCTCTAATTTAGCTTTTAGATGATTGACCAAGATAAACTGGAATAAAAGGAATTTTTTTTCTTCAGGATTCATATTTCTTTCATTTAATGGTTGAGGTAATGGATTTTCAATTATTTCTCGTGGTAGATTCATTAATGTCGGATCGTTATCTAACAATAATTGATGGATATTCAGTCTTCCGGCTTGGGGGTCAAAACCTATTTGACCTTGATTATCAGAGGATGTCCGAAGTAGGTTTTTAATAGTATTCAATGATAAGGATGGAGATTCCGATAATAATAAAGCAATTGCCCCACTGACAATAGGTGCTGAAGTAGAAGTGCCATCCATTCTACGGGTTCCTATATTTCTATTTAAAGAAAAGATTTTTACACCGGGTGCTAATATGGTGACTTTGGTACCAAAGTTAGACCTACGTGTTTTAACATCTCTATCATCAGACCCCGCTACTATGATTATATCGTTCTCACAGGTTCCAGGAAATACAGTGTCTATTTTCAATCTGTCATCTCCTGCTGAAAAAACACAAATAATATTTTCTAATGCTAATGCACTGAGGGCTGTTGCAAGAGTTGTATGAGTGCCTGAGCGACTTTCAGGGCCCCAACTATTATTGACTATTTTAGCACCATATTCTGCAGCTTTATATAGGGCTGCCACCATATTATCATCTTCATCCTGATCTCCACCAAATGCTTTAATAGCCATTATTTTGACATTGGCAACACCTGCTGCATCCATACTGTTATTTATAATTGCGCCTATTACGCCAGCCACATGTGTTCCATGTCCACCCGAATCCATAGGGTTTTCATTGTTATCTATTATATTGAAACCACAATTCATTGTACCAGAGTTTCGCCACAAATTTTGAATGATGTCATCATGACTGTAATCAACACCACTATCAATTACTGCCACTACAATGTCCCCATTCCCTTGGGTTATATCCCAAGCTAAATTGGCTGAAACCTTTTGTAAATGCCATTGGTCAATATACCGAGGGTCATTTGATTCGGCGTGCAATTTATATTTATTGGCAAAGTGGGCAAATTCTATATAATCCAAGCCTTCCAATCTTTTAAGCACTTCCTTATCATCTACTCCCTCCTTCAAAACGATTTTCCATATTCTGAATAACTTTTGCATATATTTATTTTCAGAACTTTGCATCATGCTGGTAGTTTGAGTAGTATCAATTTTCTTTTTACTTGATACTTTACTCGATTGGGTAGTATCAGGCGTGGGAGTGCTTGATTGTGCATTAAACTTATCTTTCCTTAAATCATAAAATTGATTTTTATCTAAGACATTTTTAAATTCCTTAAAGCCAAATTCCTTGAGAATAGGAACCAGTGTAGGAGGTCCGGTTTGTAAATCTTTGAAGCAAACAAATATGTTATTCATAGTTAAATAAGGGTTTTTGAAATATTGAAATAAACTTGCGTCATGCAATTATAGGCATTTTTTTTCTACCCGATAACTGCTTGTTATCTATTAATACCAAAAGTTACAAAACCTTATCAAAAGTTAGTAATAAAATTACAAAAAAAATTTAAAATTTTAAAAATCCATTGCGAAACACTATACAATCTCAAAATTTATCTTAAAAAGTTAAGGTTTTACCAGTTTAGGTATTACTTTTTGAAATGATTTCAACAAAGAATGGTTGGCTTTTTAAACTTATTGTATAGCTTTACAAGAAAAGAATTTACAATAAAATGAATAGCCAAGACGACAAAAATTTTTACTCCAGAGAAGAAGTGATTCAAGAAATCCAAGCAGG
>JAYUTD010000136.1:0-2159 GCA_043755305.1 Saprospiraceae bacterium | reverse complement strand
CGGGATTACGATACAAGTTTTAGCCATGCTATTGTTTGTACTTCATATCTATCATAAATCTGGTGTCCAATGCGCCCAGTGAATTGGCTGCACCTGATGAAAGCACAATATCGATATCATCATGGTACGTTTCCTGCGGAATTCTGCCAATTACTTTGGCAGAAATAGACTTTTTAAGCATGGGATTGTAGAGATAAATTATACTATTAATAGGTGCTTTGTCATGCAATACAAATCTATTGTTGTTTTTTCTATGGCTTTGTTGCCAGATTGCCACGCCTCTTGAGGAGATATACTGTTCCTCTTTTTTTCTTCTTTCTTCTTCTTCTTCAGAGGTAAGGAATACTCTTTTCATTGTATCTTTATCTATAGGCTTAATACTACTTTTCAAATTTACGCTTGGCCCCTCCTTAACCGCTGCAGAAATTTTGACCAATGTTTCTTTATGGTCTTTGGTAGCCATTGTCTTCATGGCTTTTGTCTGAATGTCAGGTGCCATAGGGGTTATATTTGAGGTAGATTTTTGTATAGCCAGCCAACCAAGCAATAGTTCCATACCAGGTTTTATTTGGTTGTCCTTTAGCTTATTTCTGTTCATAAATTGCTCTATATCTTCGCCATTGTAAGACTTTGCAATTTTAAATAATGTTTCTCCTTTCCTTACTTTGTAGTAAACGGGAACCTTCATAGCAAAACCTCCCTTATTCATTAGACGATCTTTGTCAGATTTTATAAGCAAAGATAAATCTAAAGGCACCATTATGTCATTCTTAAAGCTTGGTTTTTCTGTATTTATTCCATTGAAAACGAGAATTTCTTTGGCCGTTTTTTTCACCAATTGAGGAAGGCCTTTGACGCCTTGGCCTTTAACCAATTCATGCTTAAAATAGGTTTGATTTTTAGCATTGAATAAAACTACTATTTTTGACTTAGCATTGAAAAGTTGTTGCCCGAAAATAGTGCATACATACAATGTAAGTAACGCAGTGATGGATACCCTTGACATGATTTAATCGATTTTGTATTGCAAATATATTAAATAAAACTGTAATATGTATGGCAAAAAGACATTCGATTTTCCATTGTATTTTATTTATTGTATTAAGAAATCTATTTCAATTGCTTATATATTGAATTTACCCTACTCGATGCCAAACTGCGGCCCATTTTTGTAAACTTAGTTTACTATAACAGTGCAATTGTTGTAATTATTGTAGCATTAAAGCAAAGTGATTGCAATAAAAGGATTATTCCTTCATGCCCACTATCCTGGTAGGTTCCATACTTTCATTTCTGATATAGACTTGCTGCACGAGTTTTTCAGCAGCCCGCAAAAAATAGCTTCTACCCGGGTGCCCTTCTACACTTACACATGGCACACCCCTATCTGCGCCTTCCATTACTTCCTGTACCAAAGGTATCTGTCCAAGCAAGACAGAATTTGACTTTTGGGCCAATGTCTTACCGCCACCCTGACCAAATAGGTAATATTTGTTGTTTGGCAATTCCGCAGGTGTAAACCACGACATATTTTCTATGACACCCAAAATAGGCACATTTACATTTGGCATTAAAAACATATTCATAGCTTTTACAGCGTCGATCACGGCCACTTCCTGCGGTGTGGTAACCATAACCACACCTGTCACAGGTATGGTCTGCACCAAAGTCAATTGCACATCCCCGGTGCCCGGAGGAAGATCAATGATAAGGTAATCTAATTCAGGCCAAAGACAATCCTGCAAAAATTGTCTTATGATGCCACCGAGTCTTGGTCCCCGCAATACCACTGCCTGCTCCTCTTCAACAATAAATCCGATAGACATCACAGGCACACCATACGCTTCCAAAGGCACGATTTTGTGTTTGCCATAAAGCATTTCCAATTTTGGCCTTTGGCCTTTGAGTCCCATCATAGTAGGCAACGACGGCCCATAGACATCAGCATCCAGGATGCCCGCTTTAGCGCCTAATTCCTTCAAAGCCAAAGCGAGATTTACCGATACTGTAGATTTACCCACACCGCCTTTTCCTGATCCTACTGCTATTATATTTTTTACCTGAGGTAAGATACTAGGGTTATCCTCTGTATATTCAGATTTTAATTTGAGGTGAATATTTACATTGGCTTCAGGATACACTTTGGCTATGTGTTCCAT
>JAYUTD010000135.1:0-2161 GCA_043755305.1 Saprospiraceae bacterium | reverse complement strand
TTGTCTGTATTTTGATAGAGTAACTTGTACATTTGAAGTAAAAGATCGTCAAAATCCATGGCACCCGCTTTTAAGCATTTGGCCACATATTTCTCATAAATCTGATAAATCAATGGTTTTCCATTCATTCTATCTTCTGCCAATAAAGATTCATTCATTGCATATACTTTGGGAGTAATAAGTTGGCTTTTGGCTGACGATATTCTAGCCCTTATTTGTGCTGCTACATAGGTCTTCTTATCAAGATTTAAGGTTTTAATTACTTCTTCGATCACACTTTTTGTATCGTCGCTATCATAGATAGTAAAGTTATTGGGAAAGCCAAGCCTATGTGCTTCAACTCTAAGTATCCTGGCAAAAAGCGAGTGAAAAGTACCCGCCCAAACCTTATTGGCGCCTTGTCCAACCACACCTTCTATTCGGTTTTTCATTTCTTTGGCAGCCTTGTTGGTAAATGTCAATGCCAAAATATTGCCGGGAAAAACACCGGAATTGATCATGTGTGCAATTCTATAGGTCAAAACCCTTGTTTTGCCGGACCCGGGGCCTGCGATTACCATCACTGGCCCGTCAATACAGGTTACGGCTTCTCTTTGGACATCATTTAACTCATCTAAGTACGAAAAACTGGCTTGCCTCATTGATTTGTTTTGTACAGATTGCATCATTTAAGCCATCTGTTCTTAATTTGCACAAAGTTACAAAAAAAATCACCTTCTTTATAGACCTATCAAATTCAATTAAATATTGAAAAATTATATTTTATTGAATTTATCATAGAACCATTTAAACCAGGCCCCTAAATATAAAAAGGCACTGAATAAATTGTTGTTCAGTGCCTTTTAAATTTATAATAAAAAAGTGTCGCTTATCCTTTTACTATTTTCATTGCATATAATTTTCCTTTATAATAAAACTTCACTATGTATATGCCACTATTGAGGCTGTCTCCTTCAATTGTTATTTCCACATCATCTCCAACCTGAGTCACTGTTAGGTCAACTGCAAGCAGTCTACCGGAAATATCATAAAGCTGGAGCGATTTAATTTCCTCCGCCTTACCATTGGTGAGTTTCACAACCACTCTCTCTATAAATGGGTTAGGGTAACTGCTTATTTTTAACTGAATATCTCCTTCTTCCTCTGTGGCAATAAGTATTTCTTCGTCTTTACAATCAAAGCAAGGTTCTTGCAGATTAGGGTCCAATGCAAGGAAAGCCGTGTGTCTCGAAAGCACTCTATGTGCAAGACTCAATTCTGTGATATAGGCTTTGTTGTTATACAAGTTTTGTACTTCCAGGTTTATTATCTTTTGTGCAATATGGACTTGTGTGGCAAAGGGACTTGAGATTATTGGATTATAATCATCTATTAAAATCGAATTTGAAACAACTGAATCTCTGATAAGAAAAGTATAGTCCAAAGTCATGGGCAATTGGCCTTTGTATTTTCCTATATATACTGTTTTGTTGCCATTTCTAAATGAATAAATGTCATAACAAAGGCCATTTCTAGGCTTTAAGTAATATTGAAAATACTCATAGGATACACCTTTGACAGAGGTGATAAGTTGGTCAATAGCCACGTTACTGGTGATGGAAGTATAAAAAGTATTGAGATTTACTGCAAGTCCTTTTGTGTTGCTGGCAAGGATTTTATAAAAGAGTTCGTTTGCAGCATAACTTACATTGTCATAATATATTTTGCTAATATTTTGAGATATACTGGCATAATTATAGATATATGTTTTATTTAATTCGCCGTATTCATTTACCAGATCATCCTTTGCTTGTTGAGATCCATTAGCAGTGGTAATACTGGCGTCACTGGAAAATACGGCAACGGCTGCATTTTTTTCAGATTGAAGATCAGCATATACTTTATTGAGTCCGCTAATGAGTAAGCTTGTATTGCCTATGTCTAAATTTTTAAACATTTGATCCAGGTTTAAATCTCCGATTTTTATCCACCCATAGGTTAGTTCCTTTACATTTAATTTGGTATAATACAGTCTGATTTGGTCATTTGGAGACAAATTCGAAATAAAAGATTGGATATTGCTTTTAATCTGGTCTTTTGTAATATTTGTATTGCTGGAATTATGGTCCAATAGTAATGCAATTTTTTTATTGCCAAAATCCAAATCTTTTAACAGATAAGA
>JAYUTD010000134.1:0-5444 GCA_043755305.1 Saprospiraceae bacterium | reverse complement strand
TTTTATACATATAAACACAGGCCAATTTTGCGAAATTACATCATATTTCAAAAATATATATAAATAATTTCTATATTTGTTTGAATAAGCTAAGATTTATCTTAGGAATTTGTTTATAAAACAAAAGAATATTTAAAAATGTCTTTAAATTTATTAGACTTAGTAAAAGACCAAGTAACAGGTGTCTTGGCAAAAGAAGCAAGCAGTTTTTTAGGTGAATCTGAATCTGGTGTTGCAAAAGCACTGGGAGGAATAATGCCTGCATTGCTTGGCGGAGCTATAGAAAAAGCTTCAAAACCAGAAGGCGCAAGTGGCCTTATGGATATGATCGGAGGATTGGATTTGGGTAACCTTGGCAATATTGCCGGTTTATTTGGAGACGGTCCGGAAAAAGTTAACGGCTTGATGAGCAGTGGAGGAGGCATACTTGAAATGTTGATGGGCAACAAAACAAGTGGCATCATAGATTTGATCTCCGGTATGGCTGGATTGAAATCTAGTTCTACTTCATCCTTGCTGAAAATGGCTGCACCATTTCTTATGGGCATGATAGGCAAGCAAATTCAGGGCAAAGGCTTAGGTGCATTGACCGATTTATTGATGGGTAATAAAAGTGCAGTCCAAAGTGCTTTACCTGCAGGTATGGGCAATTTGCTGGGATTTTCATCCATGGGTGAATTAACTGGCAAAGCTGCATCTACTGTTTCCACAATGTCTTCAGGTAATGACAATAATTCTGGCGGAGGCATGGGTTGGTTGAAGTGGGCATTGCCTTTGGCATTTGTAGCCGGCCTGGGCTGGTGGTGGACACAGAAAACAAAAGGTATGAGTGCGTCTGACATGGAAAAAGTAGCGCAGATGACACAAGACTCATTGGCGAAAGTTGCCGCAGAAGCAGCCGCAAGTATGGATACTACAGCTAAGAGCATGACAAATGCAGCAACTTCGTTTGTAAAAAAACTAGCTTCAGGTTTCGAATTGATAAACGCTGCGCCTTCAGGTATTGAAAGCAGTCTGATAAGCAATATTGAAGCTACAGGACCAGTCATGGCTAAGGATGACCCTAAGGCATGGTTCAATTTTGACAGGTTGTTATTTGATACAGGAAAATCAACACTTCAACCATCCTCTCAAGAGCAATTGAAGAACGTAGCCGAAATACTTAAAGCTTTCCCTAAAGTAAAATTGAAAATTGGTGGCTATACAGACAACGTCGGCAAAGCAACCACTAATTTAAAATTAAGTCAGGATAGGGCCAACACTGTAATGGCAGAGTTAATTAAAATGGGTATTGACAAATCGAGATTGGCAGCTGAAGGGTATGGCGATCAACACCCGGTAGGTGACAATGCTACGGAAGAAGGCAAGCAACAAAATAGGAGAATTGCAGTAAGAATTACTGAAAAATAATTGCTTAACTCGATTTTCAAATAAAACAAGAAAGCCGCCTCAACTTACTGAGGCGGCTTTTCTATTTTTGTAAAATTTGGTTTTTATGTTTAGCTTTTATTTACTCAGATAAGATCATTGCTCCCGAATGAATTGTGCCATTTATTTCTAATTGATAGAAATAGATACCGTTGTGCCCACTCAAGTGCTCTTTTTTAACTATTATCTTATTCGTGCCTTTGACAAACTGCTCTTGATTTTTATATATCAACTTGCCGGTTGCATCCATTACTTTTAGTGTTGCAGTTCCATCATTTTGGGCAGCAAACTGTAGAGTTGTATATTCACTGAAAGGATTTGGATGGTTTTTTATACCGTCTTCAAATCTCTCGTCTGAGGATTCCAACAATTCAAATTTAATACCTCTGCTGGTGAATTCACTATCGTATAATTCGTTTGCAAAGTCATTTTCATTCAACTGGATTGAAGCCGCATCACCTTCTTTTATTGCTTTGAAATTAAGTGTTATTATTTCATCCCCTTCATACGCTTCAACGTTTGTTTGTTGATTTACACTTATTTTCACTACACCATTGGTGTGCGTATAATTCTCCTCACTGATGCTCAATTTTGATGAAGTGATGTTCAATAAATCTAGTTTGCTTTCATCATAATTGAGTGACATTTGTAAACCTGAAATGCTTACATAATCACTGACTTTAAGATGGATGGATATATTTTGATTTGCACTATATGGCCTTTTGTTGCTTACAAATACTATCGGTGCAGTCCTTGCCTCAACATTCACTGTATTTTTTACATTGTATGTTGCTGAATTATTTACATCCCCGGTTTTCACAGCAGTAAAGTTTAGGTTTTCTGCATCGGTTGTAAATTCATTTAATTCAATGCCCTGAGGGAAGTCATGAGGGAACTTTGGATCAGCAAAAGAATAAGATGCCGGTACAAATCTCCATGGATTATTGCTGCTAAAGTTATTGTCAATTCCCAGGATGACTTTTCTCAAAGAAACCAAGTCAGAAGCTGTTACCTTTTTGTCTTTATTGATATCTGCTGCAATAAGATCATAAGGATTTTCTATGGATTTTACACCCAAAATGTGTCTTTGGATCAATACAAGGTCAAGAGTGGATACCCCGTTGAGGACTTCATCTTTCTTTACCGGATTGACCATATACCCATTTAAAAGTGGCACTTCTTCGAAAATAAATTTACCTTCACTGGTTGTAACTTTTTGTGTTGTTGTACTTTCGTTTTTATTTTCTAATGCAACAGGTATCTCACTGAAAGCTTCGTCTGTCTTATTAACTACTTTACCTGAAATTGTACCGGTAAGATTGCCGGTATTAGGGCATGCATTTTTATTTGGAGAATCTTGTAATATCAGTTTTACATCACAAAACTCACTATTGCCATCACTGTCAATTACATACATCTTTAATGGAATTGTAGCGGATACACCGTTAGGCACGTCTGAACAGGTAAAGGTTTTTGATGCCTGGCTGCCGTCTGCGGTGAAAGAGAATTTTAATTTGCTGCCATCGCAAAGATCTGCAGATTTTAAATCAAAATCACTTGCCCATACTGTAGCTTTTCCAGCTTCATCAAGCACCCATGTCACCTGTGAATTGCATATTGGAGTAGGCGGCTTGTTGTCTTTAACGGTAAAGATGTAAGAACAGGTTGTTGCATTTTCACATCCATCTTTTACGGTAAATGTCATCTTATGTTTACCAGCAGGGTAGACCTTAGCATAGAAGCTGCCTGTACCTGTTTGGTCAACTGTTCCGTTGTTGTCTTTATCGTATGCCCAAGTATATTTCAATGACTCAGCTGGTGTACAATCATCCGTTGCCGTGATAGAATGCTCTACGTATTCCTCACAATCATTTTCAATTGAATTTATGGTTCTCGGTCCACAACCGCTAACTACTACAGGAGGAACAGAATTTGTCAACGTTATTTTCTGAACATAAGTAAAGTATACAGGGTTTTGTGGATTGGCATCACACCAGTTTACCACTCTCCATGTTCTCAATATATTTAAACATGAACCTGCATAAGTATACACCTCGTCATCTTTTGAAATGGCAATATCTGCACAATCAGCATTGACATAAGTAGGCTTACTGTTAAGTTTTTCAGGTGTAGCATCTGATACCTGACATCCATTTACTGTAATATCTTTAGGGAAAGTTATGTTGTCTTTGATAAATGGTGTATTATCTCTTATCGTGATGATTTGCACTTTGGAATCAACCAAACCTTGACTATCAGTTACCCTCCATGTTCTGTTTACTGTGCCCAATCCGCATTTTAGATTTACTACATCTACTGAATCTATTTTTACCGAACAATTGTCTACTGCTGTAGGCCTGCCTCCTGTGAGGGAAAGATTTTTATAATCTTGCTCACAAGAAATGGTAATGTTTGGTGGTATAGTTATTTTAGGTGCCTTCTTGTCCTGAACCTTGACGTTTGACTGACAATCAGAGAAATTGCCTGATTTATCAAAAACCCTCAATACCACCTGTTGGTATACTTTTGGATCGCTACTTACGTCAGCGCAGCAGAATATTACTTTATCTCTAAACTCGAGATCCTCTGGTCGGCCGCATTTGTTTTCCTTTCTTTTAATTTGAAATTTTTGAATACCACAGTTGTCCGTACTGCCATTGTCAATACTTGCTGCAAAAAGGTCACCAACACCTGCATCATCAATGGATACTACTGTAAAGCCTTCACAAACTGGAGATGGCGCTTCTTTATCTTTTACGATAACTTCAGTAAAACATTCAGAAGAGTGGCCACAAGCGTCAGTTATTTGGTAAACGATCCATGAAGTATCTGCTGGTAGATTTTTTATAGTATAAAAATACGACCCATCAGGCAATGTTGTTTTTGTAACGTTATCGTACACAGGATTTACAAATGGAGAGCCATTGGCAGTTCTTAATTTGTAACCTACAATATAATCGTATTTGCTGCATTCAAAAATTACATTTGGAGCTGGCACTTTGAAGGTGCCTGTACATTTTCCTTCATCTGTTGAAATATCAAATTTGAAATCAGGAGGTGAAACACAAATCGGAGGTGCATCGTCAATGATTTTTATTACTTGTCCGGCAACTGTATCTTTGCCAGTGCACCAGTCTATGACTGTCCATTGTCTCAATACTTTTATAGAAGCCCCGCATATATTGAATACCACATCATTGTAAAAAAACATAATATTCGCACAATCAGTGCCACCAGGATAACCAGTAACATCAGGGTGGGGTGCACCATTAGGCAAGTATTTGATCTGTGCTCCACAAGTAAAAACAGGCAATTCTTTACTGTCATAATTTTTTGGAATAGAAACATCAGATATTGTAGGCCTTGTAACATTAATAGTCTGTTGGCATGTAGTTTTATTGCCATAAGCATCTGTTGCAGTCCATGTTCTGGTAATCACCTTCACAAATCTTGCTGTACACTGTGATATTATTTCCTTATCACTGCTTGTTAAAGTCACTGTGCTGCACGCATCGATTGCTGTAGGTTTTGCAATAGCACCTGGAGCTGTTGATGCGCCACATTTTACAGTAGCACTTGGACAATTGGATATTACCGGAGGCAACTTGTCTTCAATGGTGATATTTCCCCAGCAAGACAGATCACATCCATCAAGCGTAACAATTACCTGATAGGTCTTGCCAATGGCACTTTTTGTTAATACATTGTTTGGTATTACAGTACCATTTTCTGTTTTAACCAGAACATTGTAAAACTCATTGTCATAAGCTTGATCTTCAAGCATCATATCAGGCATTACAGTTTCTGTACAATTTGCACCCAACGATATTTGAACCAGGTCATTGCATGCCATGATTGTATTGCAGTCTACCTGACCATAAGTCGCTGTGCCCATAAGTGACATAATACCAGTAACAACAATTGATTTCCAAAAACTCAATCGCGGAGAGTTGTTGAATTTTTTAGTTTGTGTTGCTTTGTTCATTTTAATATAATTTAAATCGGTTTTTTATTTT
>JAYUTD010000133.1:0-5449 GCA_043755305.1 Saprospiraceae bacterium | reverse complement strand
AGTTAATCAATTAATACAAATTAACAGGCATGGCAATCGAGATTAAAATCACAAAAACTTCCCATTCAAAGATCGGTTCACTAGATTTCAACAACATTCCATTTGGTAAGGTTTTTTCTGACCATATGCTTGTAGCGGATTATAAAGATGGGCAATGGCAAACACCTGAGATAGTTCCGTTGGATTTTATTCCTACCCATCCCGGTAATTTGGCCTGGCACTATGGCCAATCCATATTTGAAGGAATGAAAGCTTCCAAAAGCAAAACCGGCAATCCATTGCTCCTCAGACCCGAAAAGCATCTGGAAAGGATCAATGCTTCGGCAGCAAGAATGTGTATGCCTGAGATTCCGCATGACTTGTTTATGGACGGATTAAAAGCGTTGCTCAAATTGGATGCCGCATGGATACCACCTCAGGAAGGCAGTGCACTATACATCAGGCCGCTACTTTATGCCACAGACGAAAGTATAGGGGTGAGACAATCAGATACCTATAAGTTTATCATAATGACATTACCTGTGGGCCCTTACTATAGTCAACCGGTAAAACTAAAGGCTGATGCCCATTATGTAAGAGCAGTAGATGGTGGAGTAGGAGAGGCAAAGACTGCGGGCAATTATGCTGCTTCGCTGTATCCCGCAAAACTTGCGAAAGAAGAAGGCTACGATCAAATCATGTGGCTCGATGCCATCCACCATAAATTTGTACAGGAAGTAGGTACCATGAATATCTTTTTTGTGATAGGCGAAGAAGTGCTTACTCCGAGCACTACAGGATCCATTCTTAAGGGCATTACCAGAGATTCCATCATTATTATCTTAAAAGACAAAGGATACAATGTAGTGGAAAGACCCATCAATATTGACGAGATTGTCGCAGCACACAAAAGTGGCAGGCTCAAGGAAGTATTTGGTGCAGGTACTGCAGCTGTGGTAAGTGAAGTATGCCTCATAGCGTACAAAGACGAAAAAATGGAAATGGATACAACTACTTTTACCATAGCCCCTATGGTAAAAAGTGCCATCAACAAACTTAGGGTGCAAGAGATTGAAGATAAATTCAATTGGCTGGTAGAAGTCGTATAAAATCGTTGCTTTAATCCAACTTGTCTTTTTATTAGAAGCCAATACATGCAAAGATTTTGTACTTGTACTGCACCACAACATCACTGTATTGGATTGCATTTATCGTATAATGTAGTCTATACATCGAATTTTTTTTAATTGCTGGAATATTAATTGCTATTTTGTAGGCATAATCAATACGTGTTAAAAAAATGAGTGAATTAAACAAAACCAATAGATCGGATGAGGCCAATTCAATAATCAAAAACCATATGGTTTGGTCGATGGGTGCCGGTCTTATTCCCGTGCCAATCGCAGATTTGTTTGCCGTAAGCGCCATCCAACTGGATATGATCAGGCAACTGGCCAAGCTTTATGAGATTGATTTTAAACATACACAAGGCAAGGCCTATATGACTGCACTGACCGGGTCAGGTTTGGCAAGGTTGGGAGCCAGAGCCATAAAATTTATACCAGGAGTAGGAAGTATACTTGGAGGTATCACCATGTCCGTCTTATCCGGTGCGTCGAGTTATGCATTGGGAGAAGTATTTAAAAAGCATTTTGAAACGGGCGGCACTTTCCTGGATTTTGACCCGCAAAGGTTAAAAAAATACTACGATGAAAAATTCGAAAAAGGAAAAGAAGTCGCTAAAGAAGTGCAGCACGAAAACGAAAAAGCCAAATCCAAAAGCACAGCCAGCGGCTTGGTTGACAAGTTGAAGGATTTGATAGATATGAAAGAAAAAGGCCTCATATCCGAAGAAGAGTTCGCCGCTATGAAAAAGAAATTAATTGAATAATGCCAGCGCAAAAGAGTAGTGTAAATAGAAATATTTTTTATTGAATCCTGCCTTTTACTGCTCGTTAAAATGTGTATTGAAGTTTACTCCACAATTGTATGAATAAAAAAGAAAGGCAAATCCTGGCTTTGTTGGCCGCACTCAACTTTACACACATTTTGGATTTTATGATAATGATGCCTTTGGGCAATTATCTTATGCCTTTTTTTAAAATCAATACATCGCAATTTACCCTTTTGGTAAGCAGCTATGCATTCAGTGCTGGGACATCAAGTTTTTTATCTGCTTTTTTTGTCAACAAATTCGATAGAAAGAAAGTATTGCTTCTGGCCTATGTTGGATTCTTACTCGGCACCCTGGCATGCGGTCTTGCTCCATCTTACCACTGGCTGTTGCTGGCGAGGGTTATTGCAGGCGTGTTTGGGGGTATGCTTGGCGCTCAAGTAATTTCTATCGTTGCTGATCTTTTTGCATTCGAAAGACGGGGACAGGCTATGGGTACGGTGATGGCCGCATTTGCAATCGCTTCTACCATTGGCGTGCCGTTTGCTTTGTACCTGGCCAATGCTTTTTCCTGGCATGCACCTTTTTTGCTGGTTGCAGGATTGGGCCTGGTAGTGGTTCCCCTTATTTACACATGGCTCCCTTCGATGACTTTACACATTGCTTCCTCTGCGGATACCAAAGCCATAGAAGTGATTAAAAGTGTGTTAAACGACAAAAAACAAATGCTGGCATTGTTGTTTTCAGGGCTGATGATGATGGGCCATTTTATGATTATACCTTTTATCAATCCTTTTCTGGAATTCAATAAAGGATACCCCAAAACACAAACTCCATTGGTATATCTTTTTGGAGGCATTTGTGCGTTTTTTGCATCCAACATTATAGGAAGGCTTGCGGATAAATATGGCAAATGGAAGGTGTATGTAATTTGTATTTTTGTAAGCCTGCCGCTGGTATTTACCATTACAAATTTACCTACTATACCTATTGCCTTTGTCCTGGTGATATTTTCTATATGGTTTACAGCTGCTACAGGTAGAGGGGTTACTGCGCAAGCATTGGTGAGCAATGTAGTAGATCCAAAGTTTAGAGGAAGTTTCCAGAGTTTCAATAGTTTTATGCAGCAATTGGGCACTGGCATGGCTTCTATAATCGCAGGTCTGGTCGTCACCAAAAATGAAATGGGCCAACTTGACCATTATCCTTACCTTGGCTTTTTGAGCATCCTTACGCTTTTGGCAACGCTCTATATAGGCAGAATAATATTTGGAGGTAAACAAACAATGTAACCTTATTAAACAACTAAATAATATTTAATTTATTTCATTGCTTTTCAGCTTTTTACCCATATTATGGTAACTATTATTCTTTTTATTTAATATAAAGGTGAAATATTTACTTTATCTTTACATCAAGTTTATATTTTCAGCAATCAGTAATCAATAGTAAATGCATAATTTCCTTCAAAGCCAGGAACCTGAGCCGCATATCCAAAGAACACGCGACATTATAAAAAATCACCCTGAAATCAAGTCTCTGATGGGTAGGAATGCTTCTACCTTTATTTATATAGTAGGCGTAGTAAGTCTGCAAATATTTCTCGCTATTTATATGAGCCAATTCAGCTGGGTTTGGGCAATTGTACTGGCCTATGCTGTAGGTGCATTTGCCAATCACGCACTTTTTACTTTGATCCATGAGTGTGCGCACAATATGGTTTTCAAAAGCAGAGTGGCCAATTTGTGGGCCGGCATTTTATGTGATTTGCCCAATGGCTTTCCCAGCTCAGTTCAGTTTAGGAAATACCATTTGAAGCACCATGCTTTTCAAGGTCATTATGACATTGATGCCGATATACCAAATGTATGGGAAGCAAAATTGATAGGCAATTCATTTATTGGCAAAGCAATATGGCTTTTGTTTTTTCCGCTTTTTCAATTGACCAGACCACCAAGATTAAAAGAAGTGGATTTCAATAGTTTGTGGATGTGGATAGACCTGATTGTCGTAATAGCTTTCGATATTGCTATCTTTTACTTTTTTGGGTTTAAGCCTTTGCTGTATCTTATGGCATCATTCTTCTTTTCTGTAGGCCTTCATCCACTGGGCGGCAGATGGATCCAAGAGCACTTTTTAGTGGCTGGTCCTCAGGAAACATACAGCTATTATGGACCTTTAAATAAAATTGCGTTTAATGTTGGTTACCACAATGAGCACCATGACTTTGCATATGTGCCATGGAACAATCTACCAAAAATCAAAAGCATTGCACCGGAGTATTACGATACACTTGTGTCACACAATTCCTGGTCAAAGCTGGTATGGCAATTTCTTACGGACAAAAACTTATCCCTCTTTTCAAGAACCATAAGAGACGACCGCGGTGGCATTGCAGTGACAAAAGGTGCAGAGAACGATTTCTTTGAAGGCATCAAAATAAAAGAAGCACAAACCAATTAAGCTCCTTTCTAAATAAAACAATCTTTTAAGACAGAAGTATTTCATCGCCTACACGGATCGTGCCTTCTTTTAAGCAGATGGTGTTAGCGCCAAATTGTATTCCTTTGTCTGTTCTCCTATAGGATGCCAGGGTTTTGGTAGGTTCTAAATGTATCGAGCCATTTTCTTGATCAATATTGATGACTTGACATCTGATACATGGCCTTATTACTCTAAGTGCGGCACCGTGATCAGCTTTTACATTGAAATGCGACCATTGGTCCTCTTCATGTGCAGATACCGTTTCAATGACTATATTTGGCCTAAATCTATTGGTATTTATTTCTTCGCCACATTTTGCATTCAATTCATGCATGCTTTCTGTGCCAATCGTCAGTATGGGATAACCGTCAGGAAAATTTATAGGTGCTGCATATCGTTCGTCAGCAATCGGTTTATTTCTTACAGCATGATCGGCCATTGTTACCAATTTACATTCTGCTTTGAGTATCTTACTAAACCATGCCGATACCGATTTGTCTACCTCGCATACAGTCACCTGGTCATCCCATATAGTTGCCTCAAAGGTGGAAGTTGGGGCAGCATTATGGATAAAAAAAGAGCAGCTTTCATCGCCGAAGCTAACTTCCACTTCCCCATCATTGATTGCTGTCTTGAATAGCGCCAATGCAGCATGATTCCTTTGGCTGATAAACGTATTGTCCTCACTATGTATAAGCATCCATTGGCGATCGTACAAAAGGCCTTTTTCCTTTACAGTGGACCGCGTCAAATTAATGCCAGCCAAACCTTTTATCGGATAAATCGAGAGCTGTGTTACCGTGTATCTGTGCATAGGATGTTTTTTATCTAAAAATCAATTCCGGCAATGTAACTGCAAGTACCAAATCTTCATCGTTTTTGGTGGATGTAAAAAGTGCACTGTAAGCACGGGCAGTAATGGTCAACCGTTCGGGTTTTTTGAGTTCTGCGACATCCTGGTCATTGATTACCAATTTTTTTGTGGATGATCCCTGGGCCTGTGTGATAGAGCCTACAGTTCTATTGCTAAGGTCTTTGATGTGGCCATTGGCAAGGATTCGTGCAAAAGGTTGCTGGTCGATAAAGACTTCA
>JAYUTD010000132.1:0-5450 GCA_043755305.1 Saprospiraceae bacterium | reverse complement strand
CAATTTTGCGGCATATATGACAATAAAGTCCTGATTTTATTTATACAATCCAGGTCATTGTACGCTACTAAATGGGCAACACCACTTTTTTTAGCATGGGTCATGGCACCGCCTAATTCTTCAGAACTAACATCTTCATTGGTTACTGTTTTTACTACGTTTGGACCAGTTACAAACATATACGATGTGTGGTCAACCATCATGATAAAATCTGTAATTGCAGGGGAATACACTGCCCCACCCGCACATGGGCCCATGATGGCACTAATCTGTGGTATAACTCCGGATGCAATGGTATTTCTGTAAAAAATATCGGCATATCCGCCCAATGAGTTGACGCCTTCTTGTATTCTGGCACCGCCACTGTCATTAAGGCCAACCATGGGTGCACCATTGTCCATGGCGAGATCCATAATCTTGCATATTTTTTCTGCGTGTGTCTCTGAAAGCGAACCACCGAATACAGTAAAATCCTGCGCAAATGCATATACCAACCGACCATTGACCTTGCCATAACCAGTGACAACACCATCTCCTAATATTTGCTGCTCTTCCATACCAAAGTCAAATGAACGGTGTTCTTTGAGCATATCCAGCTCTTCGAAGCTGTCTTGATCAAACAGCAATGAAATCCTTTCCCTGGCGGTTAGCTTTCCTTTTTTATGTTCTTTTTCTATACGATCTTTGCCACCTCCCAGCAAAGCTTTTTCCTTTAATTCTATTAGGTTATTGAGTTTGTTATGCATAATCCTTTTCCTACAAATTTAGAATGGCAAAAATACACATATTCATAGAGTTTTGATAAAAATAAAGGCTTGACTATTTAATAATGCTGTATTTCGTGGGTATAAAACAGTGAAAAAGTGAAAAGTAAGGGAAATAATCATAAATAGGTGATCTCCTTCTTTTTTCTAAATCATCCCTTTAGTTACAAAACAAAAAAATACTATCTTTGCCAAAAGAATTACAAACAAAATATTATATGGCATTTGATTTAACCAAAATGGTAGCATCCAAAGTAAGCGATATGACAGAGTCAGCTACCATCAAAATGGCCCAAAAGGCCAGAGACCTTGCTGCAAAAGGCGTAAAGGTCATTTCCCTCAGCTTGGGTGAACCCGATTTTGATACACCTGATCATATCAAGGAAGCTGCCATGGACGGCTTAAGAAAAGGAATGACCAAATACACTCCAGTGTCCGGTACCGCAGATCTTAAGGCTGCAATCATTGACAAAATGAAAAGAGACAGCGGCCTGGAATACAAGCCCAATCAAATAGTGGTTTCAAATGGCGCAAAGCAAAGTGTGTTTAATATATGTACAGCGATTATTGACCAAGGCGATGAGGTAATAATTTTTGGACCATATTGGGTTTCCTATATAGAAATTGTAAAGTTTTGTGGAGGAACTCCGGTAGTAGTCTCAGCAGGCATTGAAGCCGATTTTAAAGTAAATGCAACACAGGTCAAAAATGCCATTACTGACAAAACAAGATTGGTCATTTTTTCTTCACCATGTAATCCTACAGGTTCGGTCTTTACAAAGGAAGAATTGTATGACATCGCTCAAGTATTGAAGTCACAGGACAATATTGTAGTGGTGTCTGATGAGATCTATGAATACATCAATTTTCAGGGTGGTCATACAAGTATCGCTTCAGTAGAAGGCATGCAAGATATTACAGCTATTGTTAATGGATTTTCCAAAGGATTCTCTATGACCGGATGGAGACTTGGATTTATGTGTGCTCCGGCATGGTTGGCATCGGCTTGCGATAAGGTCCAGGGGCAGGTCACTTCAGGGGCAGCTTCATTCAGTCAGTATGCCGCAGCAGTGGGTTTGCGTAGTGATATGACTCCCACCCATCAGATGGCAGCAGCTTTTAAAGTAAGAAGAGATTTAATAATAGGTTTATTAAAAGAAATACCCGGCATCATAGTCAATCATCCGATGGGTGCATTCTATGTATTTCCGGATGTGAGCTATTACTTTGGAAAATCCGATGGCACACATACCATTCACAATGCAGATGACTTTTCTGAAATTATGCTGGCAGAAGCCCATGTAGGTGTAGTATCTGGTGGTGCTTTTGGAGCTGACAATTGTATCAGAATATCCTATGCCGCTTCTGAAGAGGATTTGAAAACTGCCATAGGAAGTCTGAAAAGAGTATTGGCTAATTTTAAATAAATTACAAATCTATAAACAAAAAAAATAAAATCATGAACTTAAAAGACGTAATAAAGCTAGAAGACAAAGCCGGTGAGGTATGGGTTATAAGCCCTACATTGCATTATGACCTTGACAATAAAAATTTCTCAGAGATCGTAAGTGTCAATCTTGGACAAAAAACCAAATACAGATATATCGTACCGGCTTCAAAAGAAATCAAGGCCAATATTGAAAAATACAAAAAAGCATATGGTGTCGCAGAAGCAGAAATAAGCAACATGTTTTGTTTTATCCAAGAGTCAGATTTTGGCCCTTTTCTCAATGAATTGGCAATATACAATGGAAGCAGCAGTTCTCCAGTATCCGTATCTACTCCACCGCTGGATGACAGCAATGAAGTCATAAAATACAATGATGCCACCTCAAAAATGCACGCCAAAGCATTTAAAGATGTGTGGAAAAAATACAAAAGAAGCAATCCTTAATCATCGTTGCGGCATTTTGAAAGTTTATAATTCTCAACTGGGTTATGAACTTTTTTCTTTATACTAAAAATCAAATACATGATTTGGAAAAACCCTATTGATATCGCAATGTTAAATACGCTTGGTAAAAACACCATGTCAGCGCACCTTGGCATTGAAATCACAGAAATCGGTAGCGACTTTATCAAAGCTACCATGCCCGTAGATGAACGAACTCGACAACCCATGGGTTTGTTGCATGGTGGCGCATCGGCGGTATTGTCAGAAACACTGGGCAGCATTGCAGCACTCATCGCATCGGGTGAATATGGCAAGCACAGCGTTGTGGGTATTGAAATCAATGCCAATCACCTTAAATCAGCCAAAGATGGTTTAGTCACCGGAATCTGCAAACCCATTAAAATTGGCAAGACCATTCATGTCTGGAACACAGAGATTTATGACGAAAAGGATGATCTGGTCTGTACCTCAAGGCTTACAGTGATGGTAAAAACAATCTAACTGCCAATGTGCTAATTTGCTCATATTATTCCTTGTAGCCTCCTACATCTAAATACATACCCAATTGATATTGTGCCAGTTACGTATTTCACCTCTTGGCCAATTAGCTAATTATCTCATTTGCTAATTAGCTAATTATTTTTTTGTTACTTTTGCACCCTAAAATTAAAAAAACACCATGGCTTTAAAATGTGGCATCGTAGGTCTTCCAAATGTAGGTAAGTCAACTTTATTCAATGCGCTTACCTCTGCAAAAGCACTGGCAGCAAATTATCCATTTGCGACCAAAGACCCCAATATTGGCGTCATCACAGTGCCTGATCCAAGATTGGACGCATTGAGCGAAATAGTACAGCCAGAAAAAGTACAGCCTACCGCAGTCGATATAGTAGACATTGCCGGATTGATCAAAGGAGCCAGTAAAGGCGAGGGTCTGGGCAATCAATTTTTGGCCACCATCAGAGAAGTTGATGCTATCGTCCATGTTGTAAGGTGCTTTGTAGATGACAATGTAGTGCACGTAGAAGGCGGTGTAGATCCATTGAGGGATAAAGTGATCATAGACAATGAGTTGATTCTTAAAGACCTTGAGACCCTGGAAAAAAGAATTGACAAGCAAAAAAAACAGGCAAAAGGTGGTTCAAAAGATGAATTGGCCAAAATCGAATTTTTAGAAAAACTATTTAACCATATGGAGTCCGGTAACAGTGCCAGGAGTTTTCCATTTACCGACGATGAAAGGGAATTTATCAAAGACACCTACTTGCTAACCGAAAAACCTGTGCTTTACGTCTGCAATGTAGATGAAGCATCAGTCAATACGGGCAATGAACTTACCAAAGCGTTTGCCGCTTCAGTAGCTGACGAAAAGGCGGAAATAATTCTAATTTCTGCGGGCATCGAAGCCGACATTGCAGAACTCGAAAGCAAAGAGGAGCGTATGGAATTTGTTGCTGCCATGGGTCTCAGCGAACCGGGTGTAAATAAAGTAATCAGATCGTGTTACAAGTTATTAAACTTAATTACCTACTTCACTGCCGGCGTCAAAGAAGTAAGGGCGTGGACAGTGCACAGAGGCGACAAAGCACCTGCTGCTGCAGGAGTCATTCACACTGATTTCGAAAAAGGATTCATCCGGGCAGAGGTTATAAAATACGATGACTATATCAAGTACAGATCAGAAGCAGCGGTCAAAGAAGCCGGAAAGATGGGTGTAGAAGGCAAAGAATACGTAGTGCAGGATGGAGATATTATGCACTTTAGGTTTAATGTGTAGGTATTAAAAAGCATAGAAAAATCGTGCTTATCATTTTTTTTGGTCTTACTTCTTTTATATCACTCTGCCCATAACAATCTGGCTTTGTCTTGTAAATCGTTGATGATAATTACGTTATTATAATCCGCCTCCAAAAATATCTGCCTGGTTTCTTCCGGATAATATTCATTGATCTCACAAAATACATCGGCCTCCATTTGAGCGCTGTACTTCGCTATCTTTTTATAAAATACCAATGCATCTTCTCCTGCAAACAGGGCAATGTGTGGTTCATTGTCCAATACATTGGCATGCATGGCTTGTTTCTCGGCGTATGATATATAGGGTGGATTGCTCACTAAAAGATCAACAGCGGGGAGTGATGGCCACAGTGATTCATCTAAAAAATCCATGAGCCTAAAATCAACTTCTACGCCCAAATGCAAGGCATTCCTTTTGGCAATCTTTAAAGCTCCTTCACTAATGTCAACGGCTGTAATCGTTACCTCCGGACACATTTTCTTTATCGCTATAGCAATGCATCCGCTGCCGGTGCCAACTTCAAGTAGGTGTTTAACGTTTTGCTTATTGATATAGCTGACTACCGCCATGACCAACTCCTCTGTCTCAGGCCGCGGAATGAGTACATTGCTGTCTACATAAAAAACAAAGTCTAAAAAATAAGCCTTGCCGGTTACATATTGCAATGGCTCATGCTTCATTAATCTGTGTACTGCTGCATCGAGTAATACTTCGTCTGAAATGCCATCTGAAAACATATCATCCATAAGGTATTTTGCCATCAACGTAGCTTCGCCATAGTCGTAGACTTGACTCAATTTTTCAATAATATCTCGTCTGACTCTATTCAATTGAATTGTTGATACTGTTTATTGTTGATGTTGTTTCTCATTGAACTAATTGAACTACATTGAACTAATTGAACTAATTGAACTCATTGAACTAATTGAACCATAACAATGCCTACGGCGCAATAATTTCAATGCCTGCGGCGCAATGTCCTTCGGACCCAATA
>JAYUTD010000131.1:0-2166 GCA_043755305.1 Saprospiraceae bacterium | reverse complement strand
AAATTTTGGCAGCATTAATTGGCTCACCACTGAAACCCAATCAATTTATCATTTTCATTTGGCCGATTTAGATAATGATGGGTTGCAGGATTTGATCTATTCAGCGCCACCCAATAATTATAGCTATTGGATGAGAAATACAGGCAGTGCCATTTTCATAAATCCCGTTGCATTAGATTATAGTTGCTCATTGTTCTGTCAATTTTTTGATTTTAATTATGATGGATTACTTGATTATTTGACCACTGATGGCGCCTGGCTCATTTTATATGGCACTGGCAATGGTACTTTTGAAAATAGTGGTTATTACATTCAATCAAACTATCCTGAAATATCTGATCTAGAATCACTCAACCTTGCCGATATGGATAATGATGGAGACATGGACGCCCTGACACATGCCGGCACCACCCACAAATGGTGCGAAAATCAGGGTAATGGTGTTTTCGGTACTAGCTATGATCCTATAACACCACCTATTTTTCATTTTATTGCCAATGCAGTTTATAATGCACCTTATAGTGGGGTGCATTTTGGTGATGTTGATTTAGATAATGACATAGATGTATTTGTTGGAGTCACTACCATACAAATGAATGAATATGTGTTATGGTATGAAAATGTGGGATCCGATCAATTCATAAAACACCAAATAGAATCGCCAGTAAATTTTTCTAATCTAAGCTTAAGCGATATAAATAACGATGGCGATTTAGATTTAACTATGCTTGGTCATTCCAATCAATATTGGATTACCTCTCGCAACAATCTTGAACTTGACGGATGCATGGACCCTAGTGCTTGCAACTATGAAGCCACGGCTGTGGTGGACGATGCATCGTGTTGTTTTGGCCAATGCGGTTGCATGGCTACTGACGACAACGCTACTTGTGATGATGGCTCGTGTGTGTTTCCTCAATTTGGGTATGTATTTAACGATGAAAATGAAAACGGCAATTGGGATATAAACGAAAATGCACTACCTGACCAAACAGTTATTTTTTATCCGGCTTACATTACCGCTACTACCAATGAAGAAGGTATGTGGTTGGTAAGTTTACCATATGCGTATTATCAAATATCAGTGCTGCCCAATGAAAATTTTCCTTTTGTAACTACTAACAATGATTTGGAAATCTCGCTTGGAGAATTTACATCCAATATTGCAAATAACTTTGGTGTATCGGCAGAATCCCCTGTATATGATCTTGGTGTTGAAATAACCACCTTGACTACTGGTTATCCATGCGACAATTACACTAATCACTACCTCCACATCACCAATCCGGGTAATCAAACAATTGATGTTACTCTGGCTTTTGAATACGATCCGTTGTTCCCAAATTTTTATGAAATATCTCCTATAGACTCTATTGTAGATAACACTTACTACTTCCATAAAAATGACTTATTGCCTGGAGGATCTACCATGTTCAACATTGCCTTGCTTAGCCCTTCTTCAGACTTTATTGGAGCAGACCTCACCACATCATTTATAGCTAATGCATATGCCAATAATGTATTAGTAGCTACTGGCAACACTGCTTCCATAAAAACTCTTACGTGCGCATACGACCCAAATGATAAACAAAGTGTGCCAATAGGCATTTCAGAAAATCAATATATACTGGGCAATACTGAAATAGAATATTTAATTCGTTTTCAAAATACCGGCAATGCACCCGCTACCAACGTGCTTTTGCGCGACACTCTTGATTCTAATTTGGATATAAGTACCTTTCAATTAGTGAGTAATTCACACAGCGTTATTACCACCACCAATCCTATTACTCATGAAGTAACATTCCTGTTTCAAAATATTATGCTGCCAGATAGCATAAGCAACGAACCTGAAAGTCATGGCTATATAAAATATAGAATTAGCCCATTCCCTGACTTACAAGAAAACACTGAAATAAACAATACCGCCTACATTTATTTTGATAGCAACGAACCAATAGTTACAAATACTACATGGCATACCATTTACACTTGCGCTTTGTTCTTGGTAGATTTTACTGTTAATGAGAATATCCTTACAGCCACTCTGGGCGATAGTTATCAATGGTTTAAAAATGGAGTGGCCATACCGGGCGCTACATCTCAAACCTATACCATTACTAGCAACGGCAACTATTATGCTCAAATAACAGGTCCCTTTGGTTG
>JAYUTD010000130.1:0-5469 GCA_043755305.1 Saprospiraceae bacterium | reverse complement strand
ACGTGGGTGATTTTCGTTGATTGCACATACTCATAGCAATCACAGATATTACATTGCTTAAGCTGGACGGATATGCCGCTGCTGCTGCATTGCTATTGCCGGCAGCAAATAATACCGGGCTGCCTTTTCCACCTCTACCTAAGGTGGTAGCTCTTGTTATTGGATCGTTGATCAATGATGAAGGCGAGCCGCCTCCCCAGGAATTGCTGAGCACATCAGCAGCACCTTGATTCCAGGCCCAATCTATGCTAGTGCCAATCCATGAATTATTGGTTACCCATGAACTTCCATTACCATAAGCAATTCTTATCGGAATAATTTTTGAGGTATAAGCTACTCCAGCTACGCCAATACCATTGTTGCCTTGAGCAGCTATAATGCCTGCACATGCAGTACCATGGGCATCGTTGCCTTGAGGTGCTCCGCCACTTCCCTGGCCCGTTCCATCGAATCCTGGCAATAAATTATTTACTAAGTCTGGATGCAAAAGATCTACACCCTCATCGATTACTGCTATTTTTATATTTGCATTGCCCGTAGTGACTCCCCATGCGTTAAACACACTCAAATCAGAACCAGGCGTACCATTATACTGTATCGCTGAGCCAGTATTATTCAATGACCATTGATAATTCAAAAATGGATCGTTGGTATTCAATTTATTGAGTAACAAAAGGAAATCCGGTTCGGCGGTTACATATTTCTTTGATTCAGTTAGTAAATTGGCCAATTCCAACGCATTGTATTTTGAAGCATCGTTTACTTCTAAAAAATACAAAAGTTTGTCGTATTCGTGCGCTTTAGAAATGGTGAAGTTGTAAGATTCAGCATCTTTTTCTAACTGTTTCAGGCCATTTGAGTCATATAATTTGACAAATAGTTTATCTGTAATTCCCTGTAAAGTGCCATCAGAGTATACCAAAAAAGGATTGGCATACTCTACTTCTGGCAGAGATCTAATTTGAGACAGGTTTTTAAATACTTCTTTTTCTGTATCCAATTTACCCTGCAAACGAGCAATAGTCACTTTTGGACTCGGCAATACCATATCTTCCGATAGTTCTGCTACCCCTTCAATTCTGGATAAAGCTTTTTGCTGTTCATTGTAATCAATGTCATTTTTAAACTTTATCAGCACTTTCTCGCTAGAAAGTTTGTAGTATGCCTTTCCTTCTGGCGTATAGCTATACATATTGCTTTCGAAACCCTTCGCATTGCCACTATAGAAAGTATCACCTACCTTTTGCCCTTGTCCAAAAAGATAGGTCAAACAAAAAAGTAGCACAAAAATGGGCTTATAATTTTTACTTTGAATTTGGTCTTTAGATTCCATTATATCGATTTTAAGTGTAAAATAAAACTGTGGAACAAAATTAAATTTAAATTATCCTTACATCCTTTATACTACTTTTACGAGCAAAAGCAGTTTATAAATGGTAGCTTTTAAGGTATAAGTGGTTGTCTTTCTAATTTCATAAAATGGCACTGAAAGCAGAAAACTTACAAAATAAAGCTCCTTTTTACCCTATTAAATGTGAAAATTTAATTAAATATTCATGCAGAATTGCTTTTCTTTGCTTTTATGACGTTTTTCGCACAATGATAGACTTGATCCCTTTAAAAATGTACTGTGTTTTTATTTGTTTAAGCATACTTTACGGTTGTGCAAGCTCTGGCCAGATCAGTGGTGGATTAAAAGACATAAAGCCTCCTGTCCTCGTCATAGAAACGTCAAGCCCCAACATGAATAGTAATACCATCGAAAGAAAATTTTATTTTACGTTCGATGAATATATAGAGGCCAAAGATGTCTTAAAGGAAGTATTGGTAAGCCCACCTCTTATCTATATTCCTAAAGTAACAGCTCGAGGCAAGAAAGTACTGTTTGAATTCAACGAAAAAGAAGTACTCAAGGAAAATACAACTTACATCATACATTTTGGAGAGTCTATCAGAGACTTCAACGAAGGCAATAAATTTACTAACTTCAAACATGTCTTTTCTACAGGAGACAACATTGATTCTCTCAGGGTAAAAGGTACTGTGTATGATCTGGAAACTGAAAAACCATTACAGGGCATATCTGTGCTCCTCTACGAAGACCTGAGCGACTCCACCATTGTCAGAAAAAAACCATTTTATGCCACAAGAACAGATAAAAATGGAGGTTTTATACTAGAAAATATAAAGCCAAGCACGTTTAGAATTATAGCCCTCAAAGATGAAAATAACAACCTTATCTTCAATGAAAACAACGAACAAATTGGCTTTACGGATAAGTGGATTAAATGGGATACAAGTAGCATCGTGAAGCAAGATTTATGGTTGTCTTTAGCCGAAATTAAACCTAGAATTATTGGCTCAAACAATAGTATTTACGGTATAAGCAGAATTAAATTAAATACAAAACTCAATTTTTTACCATCTTATACATTAAATAAAAAATTGGCATTTCATGAATTGGAGTTAAAAGAAGATAGTCTTCTGTTACATTATTATGATGATAAAAAAATTGATAGCTTTAAATTGATTTTGCCTTTTGACAGTACAAAAGTGTATACAAAAGATTATACTTCAGCAAAGCTCAGAATGACTGCAACACCTCTGTTTGCATCCTTAGGCCACATTGCTTCAGATACGCTATATTTTATATGCAATAGCCCGGTTGCAAAAATTGATAGTAGCAAAATAATATTTGGCGATAGCGTGTCAAAAAAGGCAGTCAGTATTATTAAAAAAGATTTTCACACCATTGGCTTGTTTGCTCAGATGATTGGCAAAAAGCAATACAACTTTACATTGCTGCCAGGAGCCTTAACAGATCTTTATGGCAATATAAATGACACGATTGCTGGAAAAGTTAATACCTTTGATCCGGAGCTTTTGTCGAAGATTAAAATAGACATGCAAGGTCTTGACTCGTCCAAAATCTACTTGATAACATTGATGAAAGCAAATCAAGAAGTAAAAAAAGATGTAATTGTCCAAAAAGGCAATTTAATTCTTCATTACATTGGACTTAAAAGTGATGAGTACTCCTTAAAAATAATTGAGGATACCAATGGCAATGGTATTAGAGATGCGGCCAATTATTGGAAAAACAGACAAGCTGAAAAAACCAAAATCTTTAAACTAGAGAAACTAAGGGAAGGCTGGGAGCTTGAAACAAAATTAGATTACAAAATCAAAATGGACAAATGATACTAAGTGCGAAAAATCTAATGAAAAGCTACGGGGTTAGGCAAGTGGTAAATGATGTAAGCATTGAAGTAAGTCAAGGTGAGATTGTGGGGTTACTCGGCCCTAATGGCGCCGGTAAAACTACTACTTTTTATATGGTCGTCGGATTTGTCACTCCCAATGGAGGCAATGTCTACCTTGACAATACCAAAATCACCGACTTACCTATGTATAAGCGGGCTCAGCTAGGCATTGGTTATCTGCCACAAGAAGCATCTGTTTTTAGAAAGCTCACTGTAGAAGACAATCTTTTGGCCATTTTAGAGATGATGCACCTTACAAAGACGGAGCAACAAGAAAAACTGGAGTCATTGATCGACGAATTTTCTCTTCACAAAGTAAGGCGCAATGTTGGCGACTCCCTTTCAGGCGGAGAACGCAGACGAACAGAAATAGCCAGAGCCTTAGCATCCAATCCATCCTTTATCTTACTGGATGAACCATTTGCAGGCATAGACCCTATAGCTGTAGAAGACATTCAACATATAGTGGCAAAATTAAAAACTAAAAATATAGGTATTCTTATTACAGACCATAATGTCCAGGAAACACTTTCGATTACGGAACGAGCTTACCTCATGTTTGAAGGCAAAATATTACGTGCGGGGACTGCTGAGCAATTGGCAGAAGATGAAATTGTTAGAAAGGTTTACCTTGGCCAAAATTTCGAACTACGAAAAAAGGTCATCAATGTATAAAAGAACTTTCTACTTATTGTTTCTTTTTTGCTTTACACTCTTATTCTCAGAATGTACATGTAAAAATAAATCAAAATCTGATTTTACTGTTGCAGAAAAGCAACTTTACGATAGTCTAAAGATTATTGCCTTCAAAGATATAAGAAATAATACCGATAGGATTTGTGGCAACATTAAGGATTCATTGTTTAACAAATATGTGGACTCTCTACTCAACTTGAGAAGAGCCGAGATACAACAACTTTTTGAAGAATGATAAAAATATTTAATTGGCTTTGTGTGCTATCAATACTACTTATGGCCGCCACAATATCTTCCTATCAGTTGCCAGACAGTGTCAAAAAATCGCAATTGCCACTCATTGTAAGTCAAAAAATCACTGAAGATGTCAATGAATACTATGCTGAAAGAATGAGGATATGCAAGCTCGATGCCCTTACTAAAGCAGAAGACTTTGTCGATTCTATCATTGTAAATAAAATAAGTCTTACTGTGCTTAAAGGTGTCACTTTTCCCATAAGACCTGACCGACCAGAAAGCCCGGGAGACATTAAATTAGATGATACCACAAAGATTTTGCCTGTGCTAAAGAAGTAAACAAGCACAGTTATGAAAAATATACTGAAATGACTTATTATAATTCAAAACACAACCCAATATGGGAAAAAGTCCTATTTAACTTTATACCAATATTGTGTCTTTCCCATAAATGAAAAGCCTAGATATCCTCTAATCTTTAGTTTATTAGATGTTTCCAATGTAATTTTACAAGAATAGATTTTTCCGTTTTTGGGGTTTAATATTTCACCATTGCCGAACTCTTTCTCATTGGTTTTAGACAGTCCCCACATAATCTCCATACCTTCTATTGGCTTATTTTTATTAATACCAATGCATTTTGTACATATAGTATTTTCGGCTGCTGGAAGTAATTTTATTACCTTCGCCTTTAGTTTGCCTTGACTTTCATAGATTTCAATATGGGATTTTTCTCTGCCGTCTTCATCATCTACATTTTTCCATATTCCCAAAATGTCTTTTTGGCTATATGCTAAATGAGTACAGCATAATAATATGCTAATTGCAAGCGATCTTATCAAACTATTGATTGAATAAAATTTTTAAATGAAATTATTAGATCCAATCCAATGCCTTAACAAAATAAGTACACACAAAAGGCAACATTACCCAAAACCATTCCGGTCTTACAAATAAAATAACTATTGTAAGTAAAACAGATACGGCAAAATAAGCCCAATATTTACCTAAGCTTTTGTCATTTGATGTCATAAAATATTAATTTTGTAGTCGCAAAGATAAGAATTTTTCTACTCGTTTAAAGATAGTTATGCTAAAAAAACAGCCAAATTTCAGAAAATACCCTTCGAAAGTAATATTATTTGGAGAATATACTGTGCTTTTGGGTGGACATGTCTTAGCTGTCCCATATAATCATTATTGCGCCTCCTGGCAATTTGGCCATCATTTTCCTCATAGTAATTTTGTAGACCACGTAAAACAAGTATTAACC
>JAYUTD010000129.1:0-14070 GCA_043755305.1 Saprospiraceae bacterium | reverse complement strand
TTGCTTTGGAATACTTAGCCAAGTCAGGTTTTGAAATCTTAAGCACAAATTGGTCTGCCAATAAAGCTGAAATCGATATTATATATTTAGATGGTGACACTCTTGTGTTTGTCGAGGTCAAAACAAGAGAAAACGAATTGTCTCCCGAAAAAGCAGTGACTTTCAGGAAACAAAAGCTAATTGCATCCGCAGCCAGTCAATACATGGAATCTATTCAATACGATTGGAAAATACGATTCGACATTATTGCCATCGTTCATAACACCAATGCTGATTTTACCATAACACATTACAAGGACGCATTTTTTCCAAGCTGGGATTTTAAATGAAGGCCAATAAATCTATTGCAATTTACTTGGAATGTATTTTTTTCATTCTATCGATCTCACGCTTCACATCCTTCTCTTTCAGATCTTCTCGTTTATCAAACATTTTTTTGCCCTGGGCAAGCACGATCTGGACTTTGACAAGATCGCGTTCGTTAAAATACATTTTATAGGGTATTAGCGTCATACCTTTTTCTTCGATACGACGCTTGATTTTTTTTAATTCTGATTTTTTAAGAAGCAAAATTCTGTCTCTTCTGGTCTCATGGTTGTAGATGGTGCCGTGATCATATTCGCCAATATAAATGCTCTTTGCCCAAAGATGAGGTCCTTGAAACATACAGTATGCATCCGCAAGATTGGCATTTCCTGCCCGCAAAGCTTTAACTTCGGTACCGGTCAGCACAATGCCAGCTTCAAACTCCTGGATGAAGCTGAATTCAAATTTTGCTTTTCTGTTGACAATTTCTTTAATGGTCTTTAATTTAAATTGGATAACAAAGATAGAAAAAAAAGCGAATTATGAGAGGAAGCAATATTAATAGCCGGAAACTTGTTTTTACATCAAGTGCAGTGCTCAATCTAGCATTGGTTTACACCACTCAATACCATATTTATAATTTTTATCAAAAAAGACCTACATGTTGATCCAACATATTACTTTTGTCTTTAATATTTGAGTGAGTACATTGAGCAAGATAATCATCATTGGCCCAGCATATCCTTTAAGAGGAGGATTGGCTACGTTTGACGAACGCCTGGCAAGGCAATTTATGGACGAAGGCCATGAGGTAATCCTCTATACCTTTTCTTTACAATACCCCAATTTTCTCTTTCCGGGGAAGACCCAGTATTCTGAAAGCGAGCCACCTGCTGATTTGAACATAAAAGTATGCATTAATTCTGTCAACCCTTTTAACTGGATAAAGATAGGGAACCAAATCAAAAACGAAAAGGCGGATAAAATAATTGTACGTTACTGGATACCATTTATGGGACCCTGTCTGGGCACAATTTTACGGATTGCTTCAAGAAATAAACACAGCAAAATTATTGGCATTATTGACAATGCCGTACCACATGAAAAGAGAATCGGTGATACTGTGTTCACCAAATACTTCACGTCGAGTTTACATGGCTTTGTCACTATGAGTGAGACAGTAAGGCAAGATCTAAAGCAGTTTACTTCAAAAGAAATCCATCTGGTGCAACATCCTTTGTACGACAATTTTGGCCGGAAAATGGATAAAATACAAGCCAGAAAAGCGTTGAAAATTCCTGCAGGAAAATATGTGTTTTTGTTTTTTGGGTTTATTAGAAACTACAAGGGTCTTGACTTGCTAATAGAGGCCCTTGACTTAGTAAAATCTGACTTTATATTGCTAATAGCCGGAGAGTATTATGCAGGTGAAGAAGAAATTAAAAAACAAATTTTGTCTTCTGCATCGAATGAGCATATTTTATGTCACACCCATTTTATTAAAGACGAAGAAGTCAGTTTGTACTTTAGTGCCAGTGATTGTGTGGTACAGCCTTACCGAAATGCAACCCAGAGTGGAGTTACACCATTGGCTTATTATTTTGAAGTTCCCATGATCGTAACGAATGTAGGTGCATTGCCCAATCTTGTTCCGCCATCTTTGGGCATTGTATGTGAACCAAATCCTCCATCCATTGCTGAGGCAATGAATGCCATGCAAGATTTTGATCAGGCATTGTTTACAAGTACTATTTCTATTGAAAAAAAGAAATTGAGTTGGGAAAATTTAGTATCCGTTCTATTGAACATTAAATAAAAAGGAAAGTGAGCAAGATGAAAATATATAGGAGCAGAGCGCCATTGAGATTAGGACTGGCAGGTGGCGGTACAGATGTGAGCCCTTACAGTGATATATACGGAGGAGCTATATTAAACGCGACATTATCTTTATTCGCCTATGTAGATATCGAAGCCACTCACAATGAGCAACTCATATTTGAGGCAAAAGATTTTGGACTGAGGGAAACCTATGAGTTGACCAATGAACTGGATACAGAAGGTAGACTCAATTTGCTCAAAGGGGTGTACAACAGAATACAACGGGATTATCCATTTGAACATAAAGGGTTGAAGATTACGTCCTATGTTGAAGCACCTCCAGGTTCCGGCTTGGGCAGTTCATCCACATTGGTAGTAGCTTTGATTGGCGCTTTTGTTGAGATGCTCAATCTTCCACTGGGCGAGTACGACATCGCCCATTATGCTTATGATATAGAAAGAAAAGACCTCGGTTTGGCTGGTGGAAAGCAAGATCAATATGCTGCAACATTTGGAGGTTTCAATTATATGGAATTTTATAAAGACGATAAAACCATAGTGAACCCTCTCAGAATAAAGCCGGAGTATATCTATGAATTAGAGAAGAACACGGTACTTTTTTATACATCAAAAAGCAGGGAATCGGCAAGTATTATTGATGAACAAGTGGCCAATGTTAAGGCCAAAAATATGTCCTCAATAGAGGCTATGCACCATATCAAAGAGCAATCCATTATGATGAAAGAAGCTTTGCTCAAAGGTGAATTATCGAAAATCGGAGAAATATTTGATTATGGGCATAAGCATAAGAAAAACATGGCTGCAAAAATCAGCAATGAACACCTTGAAAATATTTACAATACAGCGAAGAAAGCCGGAGCTACGGGTGGCAAAATAAGTGGCGCCGGAGGCGGAGGCTTCATGGCTTTTTATTGCCCTGGCACTTCAAGATACGATGTCATCAGCGCTTTGTCAGCCTACGAAGGTTCGGTCATCCCATTTTTATTCACCAAATATGGCTTGACCAGATGGACAGGTTCATTGAAATAAACAATTCATTATTTATGACAGATATTAAATCAATTATAGAAGCATCCATTGAGGTAAAAAAGCAAGTTTTGAATGATGCAAACTTGATTGCCCAAGTGAGCAAGTGTGTTGAAATCATTTGCAACTCACTCAAATCCGGCGGCAAAATATTATTTTGTGGCAACGGTGGAAGTGCAGCGGATGCCCAGCATCTGGCTGCAGAATTCAGTGGTAGATTTTACAAAGACAGAAAAGCCTTACCGGCGGAGGCTTTGCACGTCAATACTTCTTACTTAACCGCAGTAGCCAATGATTATAGTTATGATGTAGTGTATTCCAGATTACTTGATGGCATAGGCAGAAAAGGTGATGTATTGGTGGGTATCTCTACAAGCGGCAATAGCACCAATATTGTAAACGCGATGGTTACCGCACGGGAAAAGGGCATAGCTACCATAAGTATGACAGGCGCTTCAGGAGGTATGATGAAGGATCTCTCGGATGTGTTGTTAAATGTGCCTTCTATTGACACACCACGCATCCAGGAATGCCATATTTTGCTTGGACATATTATTTGCCAATTGGTAGAAGAAAAATATTTTGCACAATGAATGAAGCAATAGTATTGGCTGGTGGATTGGGTACAAGACTCCGTGAAGCTGTGCCAGACTTGCCTAAGTGCATGGCGCCTGTGGCTGGAAGGCCTTTTATAGATCATGTAATCGGTCATTTTCAAGATGCGGGCATCCATAGATTTGTATTTGCACTTGGCTACATGCACGATATCATTCTTGATCATCTTGCTACAGTTTGGCAGGGATTGGAATATGATTATTCAATAGAAGCAGAACCGTTGGGAACAGGCGGTGCCATTTTATTGGCAGCGAAGAAAATACATAGTGATTTTTTTACTGTGTTGAATGGAGACACATTATTTAAAATTGATATTGCGCAACAAATTGCATTGCACAAAAATAAATCCGCATTCATTACAATTGCTGTTAAGCCTTTAGTAGACTTTGATCGGTATGGCACAGTTGTCGTCAATAAGGAAGGCCAAATAGTGGCTTTTGAAGAAAAGAAAAAGTGTGGTAATGGATTAATCAATGGAGGTGTGTATGTTATAAATAAAATTCAACTATTAAATATGGGATTGCCCAAAAAGCATTCTTTTGAAAAAGAAGTACTGGAAGCATACTGCTCTGACGGAAAAATTTTCGCAAGAGTTTTTGATGATTATTTTATTGACATCGGCGTGCCTGAAGATTATAGTAAGGCCAATCGCGATTTAGCCTCGCTATAAGCTATTTTATTTAGATCACCGCAAAGGGCATTCTCACTTTTTAAAAACTTTTTACCATAAGTCAGTTGCTATTGCTCAATGGTTATTTTGATGGTCATTTTTATTTGTGCTCACAGGGGCTTCTTTTACGGGTTTATTTAATTGGTCTTTTTTAGGTATAGCATGCTTTGAACCACTTGAATTATTGCTTTTTTTATTTGAAGTTGTTTTTATTTTGATAGGCGGGATTGTCTGCTTTATTTGGCTGGATAATGTATCGTTTTTTGTAGTGAGAGATGAAATTGTATCCATTTTCTTGGGTTGAAGCGGAGGGATTACAATAGGCGGTCTTTGCTCTTGTTTGCAAGAAATAAAAAGCAAGACAGCAATGATTACAATGAATAATGGTTTCATATTTTTTGAATTGGTTGTGTTTTATTTAAAATTTACATCAAGTCGCAAAGTCGCATTTCTTGGCGCTTCAAGTAGGCCAGGTCTTGCGGTATAGGCAATGTTTTTGATGTTGTTGGCTACAAAACTCAATTTGTAGTTTTTATAAGTGATTGCCATTCTTGCATCCATTACGGTATAACCCTGGTTGTTTTGGTCGCGGAATGCTTTAATGGAAAATAAGTCTAAGTCAGTAAGTGGATTTTCGAATCGCTTGTCAATATTGATGGTGTGCGAATAGTATTGTGCTGCAAATCCTACACTTAAAAATTTATAGGTAGCTTCAGCATCTATCTTTGCAGAATGTTTAGAGCGGTATTTGAGCACATTTTGGGTAGTGGATAGGTTGTTTTCTATTTCAATATTGCCCTTGTAATTTTTATATACCGGATCAATATAGGTATAGCCTGTGATGATGGTAACAGGAATGGAAAAAACATTGGCCTGCCCGATAATAGAGGCCTCGTAACCACTTATTCTTGTATTGCCTATGTTGATAGGTTTAAATCCATATGGGTTTTCCAAAAAGGTAAATTCGATCATATCTTCGTATTCTGATCTAAATGCGGCTAGGTCCAGAAAGCCTTTGAACGAAGCCAATTTGAATCCTTGCTTTATACCGATTTCCGTGGAGTAGCCATATTCAGGTTTTAATATAGGATTGGGGAAAATGGTGAAGCCACCAAAAATTGTGCTGATAAATCGCTCTGTGACTGTAGGGAATCTGTAGCCTTGCCCCCAGGATGCCCTGATTGAACTATAGTCATTGAAACTGTAGTTTAATCCCAAGCGTGAAATTACCTGACCGTCTTTGACCTCCCCATTTGGTATTTTGAATCCTGGTATGGTATCGGGACTTTGCTGGTGGTTGTATTCATATCTCATGCCACCGGTGACGGTAAGTTTAGTGCCAAATTTTTTATCTATTTGAATATACGTAGCGGCATTGGTGTAAAGGTAGTCGCCCGCTTTGAATAATTCAGCATCTGAGTCGGTCACATTTGTTAAAGCGCCAACGATCACATTCATTTTATATTTATCTAATTTTCTTGCATATTGGTATTCTGCATAATAGGTCGAAGATTTGTTCGCCTGATTGGCATTGTTTTGGTTGTTGGTGTAGAAGTATCGGGTATTGAGCTTATGTGTACCGCCATTTTTTGTATAGACGATAAGGTAAGGATCTATAGTCAATCGGGTTCTTGTGCCAAAAGAAAGTGTACCTGCAAATGGCTCATAGATACCTCTAAATGCATTTCTCCAAATAAAAAAATCACTTTTCGAAATTCTGTTGAGCATTGTATTGAGGCCTATAAAGGCATTGTCGTTAAGTTTATATTTCAGTGTAAGTCCTGCCCTTCCTGCTTTGTCATAAGAGGATTTTGCATAGCTTTCCAGTTTTGTATAAAAGCCATGGGCAAGTACATCAAGCTTTCCTATTTTTCTTGAATGTGATATACCCAGATTGACTCTGTAAGGTTGAAATGTATCGCCCCACCACTTGTATTTGATTTCTTTGGGGTCATAATAATTGGTGTAAGAAGTAAATGCATTGGTCTCCGGATGAATGCCTACCGGTTGTCTTTTGAAGTGAATGATTCCATTGAGGGCAGAGCTACCATACAATGAGGAAGCAGCGCCTTTTACCACTTCAATTTGCCCTATAGCTTCTACCGGCAGATCGCCCCAATTTGCCAATCCAGCGTCTACCTGTAATGCTGGCATATCATCAAGCAAGAGCAATACCCGACTTCCTGCACCGTAAGAAAAACCCGATCCACCCCTTATGTTGGCTTGTCCATCAATGACTTGAACACCTGGTAACTTATTCAATAGCGCATCAATTTTTATGGTGTTAACCGATTTTGCCAGTGTTGGTTTGAGTATATCCACAGATACTGTGGACTCACTTAATCTTTGTTCAAACTTAGATGCAGAAACAATTGTTGTTTCCAGTAATTCAGAAGTCTCGACCAGATTGATTTCAAGTATACTACTGGCTTCGCTGGCTTTTATTTTATAAGTGCTGTAGCCAAGATAACTCACAATCAACTCGCAATTGTCCTCCACATCTATAGAAAATTTCCCATCAAGGTCAGAAGTTGTGCCTATTAGACCACATGCAATGGCTGCCCCAAATAATGGCTCACCAGTATTGCTATCTTTTATTACTCCAATGATTCTTTGTTGTGCGGAAGCATAAAGGGATAGCGCACAAAGGAAAATGATAATTATACGTCTTTTACTCATTGCCAGAAATAATTTGCAACTAAGATAGACAATTTTTTGTGTACTCGTATTTATCAGATAATCTATGACAAATGATGTGTTTTGAAATTCTTCCAAAAATTGGTGCCAAGCTAATTTTAACTTGTTTGTATATAAGATTTAACATATTGTATAAATACCTTATATGTTTTATTTGTTTGGTTTTTAATTTTCGCCATTTTTTTTTAAAAAAGTAGGCCACTAATTATTATAGAATAAATTTAGGTATATATGAAACAGATGCCCAAAAAAGAAGCTTTCAGGAAAGTGTTATAAGTTAGCCATACAAATGGGTTAGACTCAAAAAAATACATAAAAAAAAAGCCACAATACTTCGTGAGCATTATGGCAGAGTATATTGTTTCGTATAAGTCAATTATTCTTCTTCGTCAGCATTTTCTACAATCACCGGGGTAATCATTGTTAAACCCAGCAATGCTTTTTCTGCAGGACCTATAGAAAAGAATCCAAGGATACCACCAGTAGATTTTGCTACGTGCTCAGCAAAGGTTAGAAAACCTTTGTATAAATGGGCACCTACTTTAGGTTCTAGTTTTGCAAGTATACTATTTAAATTGGACAAATGGCTTTCAATTACAACATTTCTTTCATTGGTATTGCCTGGAAGATTTACCATAAAATGGTTAAGCTTATTGTCAAATTCATCGTGGATTTCTTTGTAAAAATCTTGTAAATCGTCGGTCATTTTATAACTTCTTATTTCGGTCACTTTAGCTGCCCATGCGATTTCATCTTCTTCGATGCTGCCATCGGCGCCGGCAATATAAAGGGTAATTTTAGCAAAAGCATCTTTTAAATCCTGGTATTCCTGAGAAGTGAGCTGACTGAAAACGGTGTTCATTTTTGTATATTTTAGATTGCAAAAGTAAGTGTATTGCGGCAATTTTTAAAATAAATCTTTGGCAAAAACAGGCAGCAAGGGTGGTTTAATTTAAAACCGATGAAGAAATATTTCAACAAATAAAATTTCAAGGATGTAATAGTTTTTCAATAATAGATACATCTTTTCTGGCAATAGCCCTATATTGTGGCAAAAATTAGCTTGTGTTAAGAGAACTTTATTACGCATTAAGTCCTTCGTTGCGATTTTTAGCACGCAAGTTGTACTATTTACCATCAGATTTGATGAGGTCTAAAGATAAACTCATACCACCCCGGGGATTGATCTATACAGGCAGTGGAGATTTCATTAAAGCTGGCTTAGATTGGGCTACATTTTTCAAATTGCATGGTTTGCAAGTACACGATTCCTTCCTTGATATAGGCTCAGGTATCGGCAGAATAGCTTTGGGATTGACTTCTGTGCACAAAGGAAAATACGAAGGATTTGAAGCCATGCAAGTTGGGGCTGAGTGGTGCAAAAAAAACATCACGCCAAAGTTTCCAAATTTTCATTTTCAGCACATCCACTTGCACAACGATTTGTATAACAGTGATGGACTTGATGCGGCTTCTTTTGTTTATCCATATAAAGAAGATGCATTCAATTTTGCCTGTTCCATTTCTGTTTTTAGCCATATGATAGATAGTGAAGTGGACAATTATTTGAAAGAGAGCAGCCGTGTGATGCAAGCCGGCGGTGTGCTTGTTGCTACTTTTTTTGTATTGCATGCTGGTATGGAGCAAAAGAATAAAGCATTTTCATTTAAGTATGACAAAGGACATTATGCATTGATGAATGATAAGGTCGTGTCTGCCAATGTTGCTTTTAATAAGGATTGGTTGGTCTCCAGGATGAAAGCACATGGGTTTGTTGTAGAGCATTACCTGCAAGGTTATTGGTCCGGTTTTCAACAAATGGAGCGATTGGCATTTCAGGATATCTTTGTGCTGAGAGTAATTTAATAAACCGCATTATTTTTTTATCAGCGAATTTATTATTTTCAAATGTATATTTTTCTAATTAAATGTACAAAAAGTGAATTCCGGTATTTACATTTCATTTTTTTTGGTTTAAACAGAAAAGATATTTCCCTGCTTTCGTTTTTCTTTTCTACTTTTATACAATAAATCTTTAATAGATGAGTAAAGAAAGTGAAATCAAAGTATACGATGTTTGTATTGTAGGGTCTGGTGCAGGTGGAGGCATGGCTTCTAAGATACTGTCAGAAGCCGGTCTTAAAGTAGCCTTAATGGAAGCCGGCGGCGATTTTGATCCAGCAAAAGAATCAGACAAGACACAACTCAAGTGGCCGTGGGAATCGCCTCGACGAGGTGCAGGCACCAAAAGAGTATTTGGGGATTTTGATGCATTAATCGGAGGCTGGGAGATAGAGGGCGAACCTTACACAAGAGTGGATGGCACACAATTCGATTGGTTTAGAGGAAGAATGCTGGGCGGTCGCACCAATCACTGGGGTAGGATTTCGCTGAGGTTCGGCTCAAAAGATTTTAAGCGAAAAGATCAAGATGGATTAGGGGATAACTGGCCGATAGGGTATGATGACGTCAAACCTTACTATGATAAAGTAGATAAATTGATTGGTGTATTTGGATCAAAAGAAGGTATGTTCAATGAACCCGATGGATTTTTCTTGCCTCCACCAAAGCCAAGATTACATGAGTTGTATATAAAGCGAGGTGCAGTGAAGCAAAAAATTCCTGTGGTGCCTTCACGACTCTCTATCTTGACAAGAAAAATTAATACCGATAGGGGCGTGTGTTTTTTCTGTCACCAGTGCAACAGAGGGTGTCAAGTCTATGCTGATTTTTCTTCCGGTACCTGCCTGATCAAACCTGCAATGAAAAATGGAAGAATAGACCTTTACACCAATGCCATGGTTCGCGAAGTGAATACCGATGATAGCGGCAAAGCAACAGGTGTAACCTATATCAATAAAATAGAAGGCAAAGAGTATAAAATAAAAGCCAGGGTAGTCGTACTTGCTGCCTCTGCATGTGAATCCGCACGACTGCTCCTGAATTCAAAATCTAAATATCACCCCAACGGATTGGCCAACACAAGTGGTGTAGTAGGAAAGTATTTGCATGATTCCACAGGGGCAAGTCGTATGGGCATCATGCCTGAATTGATTGACAGAGAGCGCTACAACGAAGACGGTGTAGGTGGTTTGCATGTCTATACTCCTTGGTGGCTGGACAATAAAAAATTGGATTTTGCCCGAGGCTACCATATCGAATATTGGGGTGGCATGGGTATGCCTGGGTATGGCACTGGTATGGGTATGGATACTATGCGAAAATACCTCACCAATGAATTTGGCAAACCTTCTGATGATGGTGGCTACGGCGTAGGACTGAAAAAAGATGTGCGACGCATCTATGGCTCGACCATAGGTATGTCGGGTCGAGGGGAAAGTATTCCCATGGAATCAAATTATTGTGAAATAGATCCTGATACAGTAGATAAGTATGGTATACCTGTATTGCGCTTTCATTACAAATGGACGGACCATGAAGTAAAGCAGGCCCGGCATATGCAGGATACATTTGAAGAGCTGCTCACCAATATCGGTGCCACCCTCATAGGAGATAAACCTGGTGCCGATACCCAGTATGGCTTGGCTGCACCGGGCAGAATCATTCACGAAGTGGGCACGGTGAGAATGGGCGATGACCCTAAAAAATCGGCACTCAATAAGTATGGACAAGCACATGAATGCAAAAACTTATTTGTCGTAGATGGGGGTTCATTTGTGTCTCAGGCTGATAAAAATCCGACCTGGACGATACTAGCATTGTCATGGCGTACTTCAGAATATATAATAGAGGAGATGAAAAAAATGAGTATTTAACAATCATCCATTTAAAAAATAAAATGAAAAGAAGAGACAATATAAAGCTGCTTTTGGCTGGTGGAATAGGAAGTACACTAATCATGACTGAATCATGTAAAAGTGAGGCAGTATCAACAAAAAACACAACTTCCAAAACTGGCTTATATGGCAGGACAGAAGAAGAGATTGCATACGACAATAAGTTGTATGCGGAACAATTTTTTACTGCTGATGAAATGAAAACCATCACAGTATTGTCTGACATCATTGTGCCTGCAGATGAAGTGTCTGGTAGTGCAAGTCAGGCGGGTGTACCTGCGTTTATAGAATTTATTGCCAAGGATATGCCAACCCATCAATTGCCTATCAGAGGCGGATTGAAGTGGCTGGATAATCAATGCACTAAGCGATACCAAAAAACATTTGTAGGGTGTACTCCTACACAACAAATAGAAATCGTAGACGCCATCGCTTACCCTGATAAAATCACTGCAGAAATGAAACCAGGGATAAAATTTTTCACCCATTTGAGAAATCTCGTATTGACTGGATTCTACACATCTGAAATGGGCGTAAAAGACATCGGCTACAAAGGCAACACTCCCAATGAATGGGACGGCGTACCCGATGAAGTGCTCAGGAAGCATGGATTGAGTTATGATGAGAGAACACTTGAAGTTTGCCTGAAAGTCAAGGATAGGAATACAGTGGTGAAATGGGATGAGGCGGGGAATATTATTGGATAGGAGAAAATAAGGTGACATAGCCCATTGGTATAAGTATGATGCACAACACAGTTGTTTTCTAATTATTTGTATTTAGCGAAACGAATCCAAATGCAAAATTTGGATTATATATATTACATACCTCTACCTCAACACCACAACCCTCTTATTAACCACAAAACTACCACAACTTATCTCACAAAAATAAATTCCATTCTTCAAATTATTAATTACAATTGCCTTTTGATGCACACCTGCTGTGTTCAAAGCCGATGGCTCACTGTAGACCAACTTACCTTCTATGTCATAAAGATTAGTGACCACATTTTGTTTGGTGGATAGTTTGTAGGAAATGTTTATAACATCGTATGCTGGATTGGGGGATATATCGAAATTGGAGAAAGCATTTACCGTTTCTTTGGTAGCAGTACTCAATGCATCTTTGGCATAAAGCGTTACCACGCCATAGGCTGGTATGTCTATATTTGTAATGCCATTATCATAGGCTATTTCATTTTGATTCCAGTAGTTGTTGCTGCTTGAGGTAAAGCTGTTGAATAATAAGCTTGACAGTAAATTGTTCTTTAGATTAAGTGTTGTTTGCTTTTTAGTAGCAGTTCTGTTGATGAGCACGATGGTAAGTGTATTGTCAATGTCGTGGCTATAAGCACTGGCAAGTATGCCAATGTCTGTAGTAGTCGTATTGATACGGTATGCATTGGGTCTGATGTATTTGAAGAAGTGTTTGGCGGCTATATACTTTGGGCTTGAAGCATTGGAAGCTTGATTGGTCAGGGCTTCATTACTTACAACACCATTGTCATCGCTACCTGAAAAAGTCCAATATACCCATGCGCTTTCATTGCCTGCCGTTAGTGCCTGATGTATTTTAGTGGCTATGCTAAAGCCGCCATTGCCCGGATAACCGGTGGCAGGAAAAAGCCATGCAGGATTTTCACCGGAGGTCTCTGTCATCCATGATTTTTTCTTATATGCATTGAAGCCTTTGGTATTGGCAGGTATGCCCGGCGCAGGAGAGGACTGCCAGCCATCAGCCCACCACTTCCATTCTGTAGGATTGGCGCCGGCACTATTGACGCCATCATCAGCATAGCCGTGAATGCAATAGAAATCTACTGCTTTGGCAGCTGCTGCATCGGCTTCGATGTTTTGGATCAACTGCAGGTTTTTGTGGATTGCGGTATTGCCTCCACCATATTCCCACATACCGTAGGCATCGCCACCCAGCAAATCTTCCGGGCCCATTATTTTTATGCCTTTGAGGTCATCGTATTTGTCAAACTCTGCCCGCATAACTACTACCGCTTTGATGTATTGCGAAGAAAGTGGATAAGTCATGCTATTGTAAAATTGCTCAAAGTTCAATTCGTTTTGGATGCTTATAGCATAAAACTTGACATTGTGGTATTTTTGGTAACCGCTAATGTAGGCTGCGCTGCTTCGTGCAAATTGTGTGAGTGAGGAAGTATTGCCTATGCCACCCAATGCTGTGTCGTTGAAAACATCTAGTGGAGTATCTGACACATCTAGTTTGCCACCAGCAAAATTGCCGCCCCAAATAAAAGGCCATGCACTGCCGCTTACGGGTCCCGGCCACCAATTTTGGGCATATTTATTACCTGAAGATACTTTGACCCAAGGCACCGGAGACCATAGCGAACCAATCAATTTGAAATCTCCCAGTTGTTGTTTTTGAGCTACACCTTCATCGATGGCTTTATCTTCAAAATAAATAAAATTGGAAACATTCTTTTCTATGTCGGGTCCCATGACTGCAATGGGTGCGTTTTGTCCGCCAAATGCTCTTGAGTAATCCTGGGGGCCTGTGTAGGTGCGAACCCGGTTGTTTTCTGGCCCATTGGGATTGGCAGTATCTTCAAGGTTAAACACACTCTTAGTGGCTGAACCCATAAACCAGGGCGAATAATAGCTTAGATTGGAGTAAGGCGTTTTCAATTTCGGGGTAAGATCGACCCTATAAATCGAGGCTTCTGCGTCTTTGAAAAACAAATCCAGCCACCATTGAGCATTGACAGTATTGTCCCCTTGATGGGCACCAAAGCCGTCTATCGTTTGATATTTTAGACCTAGATCAACGGTTACTTCTGCATTTTGACCCATTAAATATAAGGTAGATAAATAAAGTAAGATAGAGAGGCAATATTTAGATGAAGTCATTTTGTGATAATGTTTGTCAAATTTATAATTTTATTTAAAATTTGACACACTTTTTTGAACAGACTCATACACTTTTCTGAACAGTCTCCATTGATGTCTTATTTTTAACACATCCTTAACATCACTTCAACGTAACTCGATTCAGTTTCAACGAAACTCGATTCAGCTTCAACGAAAGTCGATTCAGTTTCAACGAAAGTCGATTCAGTTTCAACGAAAGTCGATTCAGCTTCAA
>JAYUTD010000128.1:0-2182 GCA_043755305.1 Saprospiraceae bacterium | reverse complement strand
AAAATTTAAAATTCATAGCTCCCTTCGATTTATATGTTTCATCTGAGACATGGGTAAAAAGTGCATTGGATCAAAAACAATGGGGAAATAATTCGTTTCAGATGTATGTACAGATTGCAGATAATACCAATATGGAATCTGTAAATGCTAAAATAATAAATGTAAAGCAAGACAATGTTTCGGATGATGCCAAGAAATTTAAGGCAGAAATATTTCTTCAACCTATGAAAGATTGGAGATTGAATTCTAATTTTGAGAATGGAATAAAAACCGGAGGATTCATCCAATATATATGGTTATTTGGTATTGTTGGACTATTCGTTTTATTATTGGCTTGCATCAATTTTATGAACTTAAGTACAGCAAGGTCAGAAAAAAGATCCAAGGAAGTAGGTATACGTAAAGCGATAGGATCAGATCGGAGTCAACTCATCAGTCAGTTTTTTGGTGAGACACTATTAGTCGTACTTATGGCATTTGCTGTGGCATGCATTATGGTTGCATTGTCACTACCTTGGTTTAATCAAGTAACTGCAAAGCAAATGATATTCCCTTATGCCCAGCCTTTATTTTGGCTTATCAGTGTAGGTTTTATTGGATTTACCAGTTTAGTTGCCGGTATTTATCCTGCGTTGTATTTATCTTCTTTTCAACCTGTAAAGGTTCTTAAGGGAACATTTAAAGCGGGAAAACTTGCTTCACTCCCCAGAAAAGTTCTTGTAGTCATGCAGTTTTCAGTATCCATTGCATTAATTATAGGTACCATAGTTGTATATCGACAAATACAGTATGTAAAAAACCGGCCACTTGGATTTAATAATGATGGTATTATCATGGTACCCCTGACTACTCCAGAGTACAAGGGAAAATATGATTTAATTAGGAATGAGTTAAAAGGTAATAATTCTATAGTTGAAATGACAGAATCCTCGAGTCCATTGACTGGCATTTGGTCCAGTAATGGTGGATTTAATTGGCAAGGAAAGGATCCAAATTTGCATGCCGAATTTAATACGATTTGGGTTACACATGATTATGGCAATACAGTAGGCTGGCAATTTAATCTCGGCCGAGATTTTAGCCGGGATTTTGTAATGGATACTTTATCTATAGTCATCAATGAAGCTGCAGTAAAATTTATGAATATTGAAAAGCCAATAGGCACTATTGTAGAATGGAATGATAAAAAATATACTGTGGTCGGGGTGATCAAAGATATGTTGATGGCATCTCCATATTTACCTGTAAAGCAAGCAGCTTATTTTGTTGATTCAAGAAATTATAATTGGATGCATCTCAAACTCAATCCAAATAAATCAAGCAGAGAATCACTATCTTCCATAGAAGCAACAATAAAAAAATATGTTCCTTCCGCACCATTCGATTATAAATTTGCAGACAAAGTATTTAATGAAAAATTTGAAAGTGAAGAGCGAATTGGTAAGCTATCTTCATGCTTTGCAGTATTAGCTATTTTTATTTCTTGTTTGGGATTATTCGGACTTGCATCATTTGTTGCAGAACAGCGTACAAAAGAGATAGGTATTCGTAAAGTAGTAGGGGCATCCATATTTAATTTGTGGACTTTATTGTCAAATGAATTCATTGGGTTGGTTTTGATATCTAGCCTAATAGCCATTCCGATTGCTTATTTTTATATGAAAGGATGGTTAGATAATTACCAATATCGTACTGGAATGGGATGGGACATATTTATCGTTGCCATTTTAGGGGCATTGTCTATTACTATTATTACTGTGAGCTATCAAGCCATCAAAGCCGCTATCGCTAATCCGATTATGTCATTAAGAACAGAATAAATAATAGAAGTTAGAAGCTGGATGAGTAGCAGTTACCTTTTATCTTCCAATTACAAACCAATCATGTTTAAAAATTATTTCATTATCGCTTACCGAAACCTTGTTAAAAATAAAACTTATAGTTTTATCAATCTTGTAGGTTTGGCTATTGGCACATTGTGCTGTTTATATATCGTGCTGTATGTTACAGATCAATACAGCTATGATCAGCATCATCCTGATGCACAAAATATTTTTAGGGTTACTACGGCACTTCAATTGCCTGGTGACAAACATGTGAATGCTTCGAGTTCACCGCCTATTGCACCTGCAATGAAACGGGATTTTCCGGAAGTGGCACAGTTTACCCGTATGGTTCCTTC
>JAYUTD010000127.1:0-2195 GCA_043755305.1 Saprospiraceae bacterium | reverse complement strand
CCGCAATCCATGCGGATCAAGCTCAGGATCGGCGGTTGCGGTATCTGCAAATCTTTGTGCTCTTGCCATAGGCACTGAAACAGATGGCTCAATAGTATGTCCCTCAAACAATAATGGAATTGTAGGTTTAAAACCAACTGTAGGATTAATTAGCCGCTCAGGAATAGCTCCTATTTCATTTTCACAGGATACTCCGGGACCAATGGGACGCACAGTAGCCGATGTAGCCATATGTCTTGGTGTATTAACAGGAATAGACTCTTCTGACAGTAAAACGCTAAATTCAAAAAGCGTTTTAGGTATAGACTATGCCATGCACTGCAAGAAAGATGGATTAAAAGGGAAACGCATTGGTTTGATGAAGGAAACCATGGGCTTTAGTGACCAGGTAGATTCTTTGATCTACCGTAATATTGCCATCCTTAAAAATCAAGGTGCAGAAATCATAGAAGTTGAGTCCCTTAAAGACAATAGTTTTTACAATGCATCCTATACTGTACTTCTTTATGAATTTAAAGATGGGCTGCAAAAATACTTTATGCGGCTTGGCAAAAATGCTCCTATTTACACTCTTGCCGAATTGATCGCTTTCAATGCCAAAGATTCAGATGCAATCAAACAATTTAATCAAAAGACAATGGAAGAAGCACAAGCCAAAGGAGACCTTAACTCTGCTGAATACAAAAGCGCCTTGGCTAAAATGTTAAAAGGAAGTAGAGAAAACGGAATGGATTATTTGATTGACAAGTACAAATTGGATGCACTTATGGCGCCAACCGGTTCACCGGCATGGAAAACAGATCTGATTAATGGCGATCATTTTGTAGGAGGTAGTTCTTCTTTGGCAGCAATATCCGGCTATCCGAGTATCTCAGTACCAATGGGCTTTATTCATGGCTTACCTGTAGGTGTTTCTTTTTTCGGAAAAGCATGGAGCGAGCCAATTTTGATTGAGATTGCTTATGCATATGAGCAGGCTACCAAAGTCAGGCGAGCACCAAAGTTTCTTGTTACGGATTAATTCAGTATGAAATATTGTCTAAAACAACGACAAAATAAACTTCAAAAATGAAAATCATCACATGGAATTGCAATATGGCCTTTCGTAAAAAAACCAAATATCTATTGGCATATAAACCCGATATAGTGGTGGTTCCTGAATGTGAAAATATCGGGAATTTAAAATTCGAAGAAGGTACTTTAATTCCTAAAGATATACTTTGGTACGGAACCAATCCTCATAAAGGGTTAGGCATTTTTTCCTATAGTACCTATCGATTCAAGTTGCTTGATTGCCATAATGCTTTGTTTAAATATATATTGCCAATATCGGTTACAGGGGGTAATATTGATTTTACCTTATTTGCAATTTGGGCAAACAATGCAGAAGACAAAGACGGGCAATATGTAACGCAGGTATGGAAGGCCATACATTATTATGAAAGTATACTATCCAATAAAAATATAATTCTTATCGGGGATTTCAATAGCAATACAATATGGGACCGGCCGAGAAGAGAAGGAAATCACTCAACAGTTGTTGAAAAATTAGCCTCAAAAAATATATACAGCACCTACCACATTTTTCACGATCAAGTACAAGGCAAAGAAAAACACCCTACCCTGTTTTTGTATCGCCACAAAGACAAACCTTACCATTTGGACTATTGTTTTGCATCTATCGATCTGATCCAAAAATTAGAAAATGTTGAAATCGGCAAATACAAAAAATGGGCAAGCTACAGTGACCACAATCCAATAATGGTAAAGTTTAAGTTATGATTGGTACGAGCCCAAATAAAAATCAATTTGACGGATTTAAGGAAAAAGTAATTGAGTCTAAATAAATTGATTCAGAAAGACAGGGCTCCAGGTTCGAAAGCATTGCTTATACAGGCCGAATAGCACTAAAATTTGTCTTAAAAACTTAGCCAGAAATATACTAAAAACTTATAAAAAGGCAAAAAGTAAACGGAAGGCATTTGATTTGAATTGCAAAACTACATGAATTGCATAACCCAAGGCTAAATATTTAAAGCAAATACTGCTATCTAAAATAAAATCTGATTATCTTGTGTGATAAATAATGCAATGACCATTGGCGACCTACCGGTAACCAGACCAGAACCACTAAAACCGGGTATTGAAATAATGTCTTTCGGAAAAGAGACAGGTATTGAGGAAAGCATTAATGC
>JAYUTD010000126.1:0-5515 GCA_043755305.1 Saprospiraceae bacterium | reverse complement strand
TCTGCTTCGAACTCATGGTCAATATTTTTTAAAATTTTATCTCTATAATCTTGTAGAAGCTTTTTAGTAATACCTCTATATATTAAAGGTATATATAAATTTTCTCAAATCAAATATTATATATTAAAGGTATATATAATATTTGATTTGAGAAAATTTTTCTTAACTAAACGACATTGAATCGTAAATATACGATCAGAATCCAAAAACTAACCCTAATCGCAAATCGTAAATATACGATCAAAGTCCAATAACTAACCCTAATCGTATATCGTAAATATACGATCAATCCATTTTAGCAAGAGCCATCGTATAGCAGGAATTAATTTCAATCATGTAATTATAAACTCTCCTTAGACATACCTATGCACAGGCCGCGTAAGGCAAGTAGGCCCACCGCCTCCTTTTACGCTGATCTCTTCTCCTTTGTACACAATAACTCTACATCCGGCTTCTTCCAGTAAGGCCTTTGTTTTCGGATTTCCATCTACCATCAAACAAAGCCCGGGCGCCAAAGCAAGCACATTGCATGCCATACTATCAAATTCATCCTCCGGAACTTCTACCAAAATAAAGTTTCTTTTAAATAGCTCATTTCTGAAAGCAATAGGCATCAATGGAGAATAAACTACAGCAACATTTTGATCCACCGGACTAAATATAGACATCAGGTGAAATACATCTTCCTGCCCTCTGTAATGAGGCAAAGATACAACAACTACCTCTACACCTATTGGTTTGAGCAATGCACTTAGCTGATTTATGCCTTCTTCATTCGTTCTATATGAATGGCCTACTGCCAATGTATTTTCATCCAACCAGGCTACATCACCACCCTCGACGGTTGCCGGTGAATTTATAAATCCAAGTACGGGCAATCCATTAGCTTCAAAAGCATTTTTTAATGCTTGTGGTTCTTTGGCTCTTGCAGCTTTACCCATGTTGCAAATAATCATTCCTTTGTTGGTGGCTATAGCCGCGTCTCTGCAATAAATGGAATCCATGTTGACCATTTCATCTGAAGGCAGATGATAAATGGTGGTGTCGTGCTTTAGTAGGATAGATTCAAAATTGTCATACTCATCAATTGCCATTTCAATATCCGGCTTGCCCAAATAATTGAGGGCCTGCCAATGTAGGTCTATGTGTGCATCGCTTTGGAAGGCCTGCTTCGCATGTTTAATGTAAACGGATTTTATTTTTCCTGTTTCCGAATGACAAGTTAATTCCATATATTATTTAATTTATTGCTCTTGCTGTTTCCATACCATCCACACATAAAGAGGTATGCCGGCCATCAGCATTAAGAAACCCCAGTATACCGTTGCCTCACCTGAACCTACTATTGCCCATAGACAATAAAGAAATGCCAAAGCCGCCAATACAATAGCCGTTACCCAATTTTTATATTTCATCTTATTTTGAATCCTTATCAAAATATAGGAAGCTGTAGAAAAAAGGTAGGGAACCAGCACAGTCAAAGTGGATAATAAAATTAAAAATTTAAATTGAGAAGCCAAGCCTTTGGTGTAATTCATTACCATAATGATAGACGCGATTACACTGCCAATAATAATTCCCATTGACGCCACTCCATTTTTATTCCTTTTGCTAAATATAGCTGGAAACAGTTTGTCCTGAGCCATAGCATCTGCCACCTGTCCTTGTATCAAAATAAAACCATTCAATGCACCAAAAGCTGCAATTGCAACTCCTCCAGCTACCCAATAGCCGGCATTGTGCCCGAATATAACTGACGCTGCATCGGCAAATGGTGTAACAGAGTTTTTCAATTTTTCAGGAGATACCATGCCCATTACGCTTACACTGCTCAAGATATAAATAAATGTGGTGATAATCGTGCCAATCATAGTAGCTCTTGGTATCGTCTTATGTGCATTTGCTACACTTGAAGATGGTATGGTAGCACATTCAATCCCTAAAAAGGCAAAAAATGTCAAAGTAGCGGTAGAAGTTATCGCTGAAAAATCTGAAGAACCACTATTGTTAAAAGGAATAAAGTTGTCTATATCTATAAAAAAAAGACCACCCACACTTACTAAAATCAACGGCAATAATTTTAGAATGGTAGTTGCCAATTGCATTTTACCTGATGCTACTATGCCCAGTGTATTTATCCATGTCAAAAATGCGATGGCAGCCAGAGCTGTCGTGGCCGCTAATAAATTATTTTCTGACAGTCCCGGTGCAAAAGAACTCAACGCACCTACCAAGGCGACTGCAATCGCAGCATTTGTACACCAACATGAAATAAGGTAACCCCACGCAACAAGGAAACCGGCAAAATTGCCCATGCCTTTTCTTGCATAGGCATACGGTCCACCATTGGAAACAGGCACCATAGTGCTAAGATTGCTGAATACCTTAGCCAAAAGAAGCGCTCCGATGGCCGAAAAAATCCAACCTATTACACTTATTCCACCATAAACAGCAAGCGCAGCCGGCAACATAAATACTCCTGAGCCAATCATATTTCCAACAACAAGTGACGTGCTGGTCCACAATCCCAATTTTTTACTGTTTTCTATAATTTCCCCCATTGCACATTAATTACTGCTTAGTTTTTTATGGCTTAAATCGTAAATGTACTATAAATATTCTTAAATGAAAAGCTGATCGTACAGGCCTTAATAAATGACCGCATCGCACTCGATATAATATATCCTGATTGACATACAACCACTTATTCACTTGTGCCGGGGTCCTTTCTTAAATCTTCTGGTCTAACGGAATATTTATTGAAATAGATGTGCCAGTCTCCAATCCGGAATGAATAGTATATGTACCACTCAATAATTCAGCCCTTCTTTGCATGTTGTGAAGCCCATTCCCTTTTTTCACAGTATTGATATCGAAGCCAATACCATCGTCATTGATAATTACGTGCAATGTATTGTGGCTTTTATGGATTTCAATTTTTGCGTTTTGTGCCCTAGAGTACTTCGCAATATTATTCATTGCTTCCTTTATTATCAACAAAATATTTTTTCTGAATAGCGGATTCTTTACAGACGCCATCAATGTCTCATCGATTGAATACACACATCGAATGTTCTTTGGCTGAAACAATTCAATTTCATAATCCAAAAGTTTTGATTGGATAGAACTTGAAGCATCCGGCACAGGTTTAAGGCTCCAGATAATGTCTCCAATCCTGGCACTAAGTCCGGCTGAATTTTGTGCAACCTTTGCTATCAATTGGATGGATTTCTCAGGTTTCTCCTTAAAATATTTCTCCGCCAGTTCGCTATTTATTTGTAAACTACTCAGTGTCGATCCTATATCATCGTGCAGATCTGAGATAATCCGCGACCGTTCTTCGAGAATAGCAATCTGGTTTTCGTACTTTCTTTTGGCTTTTTGCTGGAGATAGTAATAATAGAAAATGCCGAGTCCCATAAAAAATATAATAACCAGCAGCCACTTTATCATTTTATCTTTCCGGATCGTTTTTTCTTTCAGAGACACATCCATTTGAAGGTCTTTAATGGCTAAGTTCTTCTTTTTTGTTTCATGGATTATGTCCAGCTTGTTAGTTAAAGCGGCAACCTTGCCCCTGCTCATAGAATCTACTATTGAATTGTATTGGTTAAGCGAGTTATACGCAAACTTGTACTGTCCCATTGAAAATAAGACATTGGCTTTCCTTTTCAATGCCTCTGCATAAGTCACTAAATTATCGTTTTTAAACATTAAACTGCTGTCCAGATAAATGATGGCCTCTTCCTTTCTATTGACCATATTCAATGCATTGCCCATATCAGAATAAAATTTGGATAACATGTATGTTTCATTCATTTTTTTGGCTATACTCAGGGCAATTAAGTAGTGGCTTAATGCTTTATCATACGCTTTCATCTCAAATTCAGCATTAGCCAAGCCATGAATAGCGTACAATTTATGGTTTTGAGGTATGTCCCAATTGTATGCTTTTAGAAATTTGTCATAGGCTTGTTTATATTGTTTGTTTTTGAGGTGCCAATTTCCTAAACTTCTAAGGCAGATGATCTGAAGGGCATCGTCCTTGTATTCCATTGCTTTCGAATAAGCACCATCGAGGTACTTCTTTGAAATGCTATCCTGCCCCTGGGACATAAAACAATCAGCAAGGATAAATTTTATATAAACAGCTAATTTTTTAATCTCTGGTTCAGGCGAGGCTTCATCCAGACTATCTGCTTTAATAAAATCTTCTATACTTTCATCTATCCTTCCAAGTGCAAGATTAATCCTACCTTTGATTTCATATAGGTTGCCCTCCAGAGGATGGTGGGCAAATTTTTTAAAATGCACAGAATTATTTGCAACGTATTGCTGCGCTATTTCCAGATCGCCTAAATGGAAGTAGGCATTGGCCAAAAGATTGTTGGCGTTCAATACACTATTCTTTTTTGAAGGAATCGAATCATGGCGTAAAGATCTTTCTAGCCATTCGATTGATTCGTGTGATTTCCTCTCAAACCATAGCGCCTCACCTACCTTGAATGCCGAATATGCTTTGTCGGCCTTCCCCTTATTGTATAGCATTTTTAGGCTATCTGTCGGTGTGGGATGGCTATTATTATTACTTTGGCCAAAATGTGTTTTTGAAATAAATAATACAATGGTCAAACAAAAAATCCTCGAAAACATAAACACCTTTTAAAATAAAGGTACAAAATATTTTAAAAAACAAGGGTTTCCAAAGAATAGATTGGAAGTATTAAGCGGTTTTGTAAATTTCCATGGAATCATTGTTCTGTAATGTGTATCAAGAAAGGTCGAATTATTTTGTGGTAATAGTGCGTGAGAATAAGATACATTCAGTGAAATAAGTGTCCCCGATCCATTACAATACAAAATGTTAACACAAGAAAAAGCATAATCAATGCAAGATTATCGAAAATGTAAAATGCAATTTTTAGGTGTTAAATCAATATTTTAAGTTGCTTCGCCCAGTATCTTTATCTCCATTATTATAGCAATGCTCTTTGCTCTTTCTTTAAGATTTTCAACATTAGGACCTTCAAAATTTTTGTCAATTACAGAAATGAAGAGGCCAATCCACTGCTCAAAATCGCCGTGTGATAAAGGGTGTTTTTGGTGCACACTTTGGTGCTTTGCCATTGGATTGCCCGAATATCCACCGGTATGAAACAGCACATTGTCCCAAAAAGAGTACATTACGGGCAGGTGCTTTTCCCAATCGACATGCTGAAACATTGGAGCAAGTAGTACATCTGCTTTTACCTTATTGTAAAATAAATCGACTAAAGTTTGTATATCCGTTTTGTCTTTAATATCTGTTTTTTTCATTTTTATTGTTTTTGGCACCATGTAAATAGTGCAAAACTTGTATAAAATTAAAGATCTATTATCGAGTTAGCATACAGATGCTGTCTTCTAAGGCAATCACTTGATGCATAACATCCGCATGAATTTCGACCTCATCGTATGGATGCATTGCGATGTTTCTGTCACTTTCTTTGTATTCAACCATTCCGCTCAATACCAA
>JAYUTD010000125.1:0-2196 GCA_043755305.1 Saprospiraceae bacterium | reverse complement strand
AGTTTTTTGAGTTTCGGTTTGTGTACTACAGATTTTAGTTTTGTAAAGGGCCGATTTTTTATTTGTAATGCCTCATGAATGGCTTTGAGCTTTTGCTCGGGCTCTGAACATTTCCTTACTTTTATTTCTTTTTCGGCTTTGTTGTAGCCGGAGGTGGTTATTACTTTTTGGGTATTGCCGATTCGTACAATTTCTGTCCAGCAATTATTGATTCCATGGCTTTTAAGCTGGCATCTGATGGTGTTGACCAACCAATATGCAAGTAGGCCTAGGTTTAGATGGGCAATGGTTGACTCGTCGTTTTTATGGTAAATTGGGCGTAAATCCAAGTCGGTTTTTAGGGTTCGGAAGGTGCTTTCTATTTCTCGGATGGTATTGTAAACCTGCCAAACTATTATTTCATCCTTCATGTCCATGCTGGTTCTGATGAAGTAGATGCCCAACGCCTCATTTGCTTGCTGCTCTTTTTGGGGATTTAACGCCCATTGCATCTGCAAAACAGTTTTGTTATCGGCATGATAGCTTAGGTTTATTTCATACTTGCCCTGTGCGGATGGGTATTTTTGTTTTGCTCGCCCTATCCTTTGATTCACTTTGTCGGTCAATTTCACACCTCCTTTTTTATGTATTGAGGCTTCTATTTTTTCTAATTCAGACTCAAATCGGGTGTCAAATTGACTTTTCATCCCCCTTTCTTTTAGGGCCTTTCTATCACTTTTTATTTCAATGCAAAAGTCGGTATTGTCTTGTGTAATTATCTTTTTAAGAACTACTTCTTTTTTGGATTTTGTCTCCAAATAGGTTGCTAAACTATTTGTATCAAACCTGTAGTTCTTTAGCTTTGTGCGGCTCACACACAGGTAATGGTAGCCTTTACTTCTTATCAAAGCGAGGTTTTCTTTGGTGGCAATGCCCGCATCCAGCACTATTAGAGGCTTGTTTGAGCTTGTGGTGGTATCCAAACTTTGGATTATTTTTTCCAAACCATTACAGTCAGAAAAATTGCCTTCATGTATGGATGAATGTTTGATAAACCCGTAAATATTGACCACCAGGGCCAGCACTACCAATTTGCAGTCTGAACGTTTCTCTTTGCTTCTACCAAATTTGGCTAAGCTACTATTACGCTTTTCGCCTTCAAAGTAGGTGTTGGTTAGGTCATAAAGTACTATTTTGTCTTGAATATCAAAGATTTCGTTGGTTTTTATGGATAGGTGTTGCTCCAATTGCTTCTTTACGCTGTTGAGCTTTAGGGCACTTTTGTAAAGGCGGTCTTTGTTGATTTTTGAAAGGTCAAAGCCCGTAATTTCGGTAATGGCCGAGTTTTCCTTAATCCACTTTGAGGTGGCCAATTCAGAGCCTGGGTAAACCGCCCGACTGATGATTTGTGTTTGGGCTAGCTGTATTTCCAATTCAGTAAAGTCATTGTCAATCAGCACTTTATCAATACCAAGCTGCTGCCAAGCGTTATAGCAAATCCATTCTGCACCTATTTCCCTCACATTATTATGTTTGATGCTATCGGCATCTATCATGCGACTATCTTTGTCATAAAGGCTAAGATCCAGCCGTTTTTCACTTTTTATTTTTGCCCAATATTCAGCTACCAGTCGTCTTACAACAGGGTCAGTTTCTGGGAAAATTGATGCTTTTTGTTGATACATATCGGTCAACGTTCTGGCCACTAGGTTCAACTGCTCAGGCGTAATGCTTTCATCAATAAAGCCAATGTTTAGGATGGTTCTATGGCAAACCCTCCCAACGGAACTACGGTAGCTCTCCACTATCCTATAATAACTATCCCACTTTTTAGTAGCTGGATTTACCCGTAAAACCGATTTGAAATACATACCGCAAAGGTACTGGTAATCAGCCCATTAAGTCAACTCCCCAGAGTACTACAAAGCAAAACCGATAAAACGTAAAGTGCTTATAATGAATTATTTATGGATTTTTAAATGTTAAAAACTTAAGATTTTTACCGAAAAAAAGTCGAAATTTGTTGAAAATATTTTTTTTAGGGGTGATTTTGGGGTGATTTGAGCAATGTGGGTTAAATGGTTATGTAAAAAAAATCTGTCAAATACTTTCGGCAGATTTTTTTATGCATTTCCAAATAAGGCATCCATGGTTACCTATGATTGGATTTCCTCAAGGTAATATTTATTTTGAATGGCTGGGACACTTTGGTATATA
>JAYUTD010000124.1:0-2197 GCA_043755305.1 Saprospiraceae bacterium | reverse complement strand
GAAAATATTTCAGGCACCTTCATGCTTGCTCCTTTCTTGGCGATTCTAATATCTATGGTGAAATGGTATAAATCCGTTTCGTTAATTTCAAGTATTGGTTCATAATCTCCAAGGTCCCATTCAAATAATTTAGTCCAATTTTGAATACTTAAAGGAATGGAGGATTCTGATAGGTCATTAAATTTGTACCCATAGCGCTCAAAAAACACTGCATCAATAATTTCTGTAGCTTTCTTATCCGCACTTGAAAATACATGCATAAAATGGGTTAAAAGCAAGGTCACCGTTAGGAAAGAGTTGGCTCTGTCACCCTTTTCGTTAACTACAATGCCATAATTGCTTTGAAAATTATTGATTATGGCATTCAATGACTGGTCTATAAGGGCAGGTTGCCACAGTATAAAATATTTCTTGTTTAATTCGAGAATTTTAGGTGTTATAAGACCACAAGAAAGGCAATGCATAGCCAGTTGAATAAAAGACTGCATGTCTCCAACAGATGGATGAAAATAAGACAATGCCTCATTGTCAAAGCAGAAAATTTGCGACAATGGCAAGCCTTCAGAGTATACTATATTGCCATCCCAAAGTATTTTTGGCACAATATCGTAATCGGGATTATGCAAAAATTTCTCTTTCGTATATAATACTAAATCCTCATTGTCATTTAAAATCCTGCTCGCAATTTTTGCAACTTTGGTTAATGTGTTCGTATAAATGGTTTTGAAATTTCCCAAAGAATAAAACGGTGGTTCATTCTCCAGCAGCTGCATTAATTCAGCGTGCCTGTTGGTAAGATTAATATGCTTAACAGGGTTAAAGTTAACTTTCTTAACTATTGTATGCTTTTCTATGAATTGGGAATACTGTTCGATTTTTGGCAGCTCGATGCTTTCATAACCTGGATTTCTTGATTTTAGCAAAGCAAGAAGGTAAATGTTTCTAAATTCAAAAATTAAAAATGGGTTGTTGTCAAAATCACTGCATACCTTATATACCACTGCTGCAATATGTTTGCATGGACTCGCATGATCAGGGCAAGTGCACTTCATTTTTAAGTCATTGGCTCCATAGGGAAAAATTTTTATACCTATTTTCTCACATACTTCAAGTAGAAGAGGGTCGATTTTCCCATTTTGCAATTTACTGAGTATAGTAGGATACTCCATAATTTTCTGGACCAAAAGATCTATTTGTTCCGGGCTATAGGTAGCCATGGTAAGGCTTACTTTATAAGGCGTAGGCCGATTCCCTTCCACTATAGCATTTATATTGCCTTGTTCTATTTTAAGGGATAAAACACTGCCGTTTCTCGCATATACCTTGCCTCGAGATATCCTGTTGGTATAATCAATTTTTTCAATAGCTTCAAGCCACTGTGCACCCCACCACGTCTTACCAAATTCTTCTTTTGCCATTTTTCATTTTAAAATAAAAGTGCGAATATAGTGCATTTAAATTTTATGTGCACTAATCTGGATTCATCTGCGTCAAACCAAAGCGGGAAAGAAGTGCGATTCTTTACATAAAAAGGAAAAATCAGTGAATATACTTGCAAACAATTATTGGTGTAACCATGGATAGTCTTCAATATATGCTGCCACATTTTTATCAATACCTATTTTGCAACCAAAACGTTGCCTACCATTACCTTTTCTTTGTATGTTCCTTCAATTACAGCTTCCTCGTACGTAGCTTTATATACATAGACGTCATTAATAACTTTGCTTCCGTTAAATGTACCATCCCACTTTTGCCCATTATAAATAAGATTGCCCCAGCGATCATATATTTCCAGCGTGTAGTTGGATATATTAATGCCCTTAGGTTCAAAAAAATCATTTAAATTGTCTTCGTTTGGGCTAAAAACATTTGGCAAATAAAATTTTGTGGGACAAAATTCTCTGATTGTTTTTTGGTCTTCATTGCTGCATCCGTTTTCGTTGGTTACCACAACTGAAAGGGATTGTGGTTTATCTACCCTATACGTATTGTCTGTTGATCCATCATTCCATTGAACAGTAGTGTATTGACCAATACTAATGGTAAAAGGTGGGTCGTCACTACAATAGCTGGTATCCTGACCCAATGATATTTCCGGAAGACTGCTTACATCAATAGTAGTCAAAGCAGGTAAAGTCTCACACCCTAAAACAACCCCTTTAACCATATATATGCCTCCATTCTTTTGGCTTGC
>JAYUTD010000123.1:0-2199 GCA_043755305.1 Saprospiraceae bacterium | reverse complement strand
TGGCGGCTATATTTTGCAACAAAATTACTGGAATGAAAGCAATAGCTTTAAATCCAATTATTCCCCTATCGACCACCCAGGATTTGACGTTCATTTTGTATATGAATATCCCAAACCAGAAGACATCGTCCCTGCACAAAAAACCTATATCGCTTCATACGTTGACAGCTTGGAGACAGCGCTATACAGCACAGGTTTTGCTGATGTGAAAAGCGGCTATAGAAAATACATGGATGTAAAATCTTTTATAGATTATTTCATAGTCAACGAAGTAGCCCGAAATGCAGATGGCTTTAAGAAAAGTGTGTTTTACAATAAAGACAAATACTCCAATGGAGGCAAACTCAAGGCCGGACCAGTATGGGATTTTGATTGGGCATGGAAAAATATTTATGGTTGTTCAATTTACGAGACTTTTGATGGCTCTGGTTGGGCACATTTAAACAATGATTGCCCTACAGACAATTATGCTACAGGATGGTATATAAGACTACAACAGGATGCTGCTTTCAACAATGAATTGAGATGCACCTATGAGCGATACAGAAAAAGCATACTCGATACTATAGCTATTTTTGCTTACATCGATAGTGTGAAAACTATAGTGCAAAATGCACAGCAAAGGCATTTTAAAAAATGGCCTATTCTAGGCATCAGTGGCCCGGCACCGGAACTTGGCGCTATTGCCACTGCATATAATGATGAAATTGATACATTGAAGCAGTGGATCAAAAAGAGGATTGATTGGCTGGATAACAATATACCTGGCACATGCGCTACTTCCGATATAAAAGAACAAGTATCGATTGGTTCCCTGCTATGCTATCCCAATCCGGCATACGACCAATTAACCATCGAATACAATTTATTCTCTTCTCAAAATAGTGTTGTTAGAATAGTGAATGGCCTTGGGCAAGAAATGCAATCCATTGACAATGGAAAGCAAGAGGCGGGTCGATATGTACAAATAGTGAATACTTCTGCATTGCCCGCTGGCATTTATATGCTGAACATTGAATATGAATCTTTCACATTAAACACGAAATTTTATATTGTCAGGAGATAAAATAGTATTACCTTGGAAACGACTATTTTATTTCTATTGCCTTTAAACCACTTTGAGATTAAATTATTGATTAGATAAATATGCAGCCTATGTTATTACTTTTTAAAACGCTTTTTTTTAATATGTTTGTTACAATAGCTTTGTGCTATTCTGGCAAAGTATATGCTCAGAAAAATTTGCCTCTCGTCACAGTGGTCGGCAATAAATTTATGGATGCCAATGGTCGCACATTGGTGTTAAGGGGCCTAAATACCAGTGATCCGGACAAACTTGAGAAACAAGGCCATTGGAATGCTGCCTATTTTGACGAAATGAAAGCCTGGGGCGCAGAAGTAGTCCGATTTCCAGTACATCCTACTGCCTGGAAATTGCGGGGTGAAAAAGCTTATTACAAACTACTGGATAAAGGCATTGGCTTAGCCAAAGAAAGAGGCATCTATGTAATCATAGACTGGCACAGCATAGGCAATCTTAAATCTGAAATTTTCCAAAGCGACAACTACAATACTACAAAAAAAGAGACTTTTGATTTCTGGAGAAAAATATCTATCCGGTACGGCAAAAATACCACCGTTGCCTTTTTCGAATTATTCAATGAGCCAACAACCTATTTTGGACAGCTAGGCATTTGCTCATGGCCAGAGTGGAAAAGCATCAATGAAGAAATCATCACCATCATACGTGCACATCAATCTACCGCAATACCATTGGTTGCCGGTTTTGACTGGGCATATGACCTCAAAGAAATCAAGACCAATCCTATTAATGCTTACAATATAGGCTATGTGTCGCATCCTTATCCTCAAAAAAGACCTCAGCCATGGGAAAACCATTGGGAAGAAGATTGGGGCTTTGCCTCTGAAAAATATCCTATAATACTGACCGAAGTAGGTTTTTGTGAAGCAGGAGAAAAAGGAGAACACATACCTGTCATAAGCGATCCATCCTATGTAGACACAATAATGGCCTATTGTGATAAAAAAGGTATATCTTTTGTAGTCTGGGTATTTGATGCTGACTGGTCGCCAATGCTGCTTTCAAACTGGCTATACAAGCCGACAAAGGCTGGCCAAGTGTGGAAAAATAAACTTAAGAAATAAGGATGTTATCATCATGAGAAATTATGCCCTTGC
>JAYUTD010000122.1:0-2199 GCA_043755305.1 Saprospiraceae bacterium | reverse complement strand
AAAGACAAAAGCTATCCCAAACTGCCAGGTGTCAAATATATAGGTGGCTCCCAATGAAATATTGGTAGGTTTATCAAATTTCGAAACGAATGGTTTTCCATTATCAATCTTACTAAAGGTTCTGAACGATCTTCCATAATGGTAACTAAGCCAGGATTGAAACTTTTCAGTACTATAATTGAGTGAAGATTCAATGCCATAAGCTCGCCCCACACCAAATTCTATTTTCCTTTCCCAATCCCTTTGCGTATTAAAAATAGGAATGACGCTTGCAGGATTAATTACATTCAATAAATTATCCACAGGTTCACTATAATCGATAAGGTTGTTGAATTTTTTATAGTAATAAGCCAGCGAGGCATTTAAATTGGACGAAATATCTATTTTGCTTCCAAGGCTGAAATACTTTACTGTCTCTGCCGGAATTTTCTGTGTACTTGGTACCCATAATTCAGAGGGCAGCCCCAATCCGGGATTTGTGAGGAGGTGAATGTACTGTGCAGATCCGGTGTAGGATGCACTTAATTGAATGGCATTCCATGGCTTGTAGTACACTTGAATTCTAGGCTGTAGAGAAGGCAGTGTAACACCATCAGCGGAATAATTAACAGCATAAATTCCAGGTACGAAAACAAATTTTTTATATTTTAAATTGCCCTCTATGTACCCAAATAATTCATTGGCTACTACAGCAGAATCTTTACCACCCCAGATTTCTTCAGATTCATCGATTCTGGAAAGGCTTTGTTTTACAGCAGGATTATAGTTATGGCTTATGTATCCTAAGCCATACTTTATTTTTGTATTTTCAGATAAATAATAATCCATGTTTAATGTCAACTGTTTGTCTACTATTTTGGTTTTATTTATAACATCTAAAAAATTCAATGTGGTATCTTTAGAATCAGATAAATAGGAATAAGAACCATGTGAATAAACAGAATACCTCAATATACCTGATTGGATATTGACCCTTAATCTATTTGACAATAGGAGGTCGTAATTTATACTTAACAGTTGATTGCTACCGGAGAAGGAGTTAGTGGAACTTACACTCAATTGTTCCGGATTGATCAAAATATTTTTTGACAAAGTCAATTTATCCCTTCCCAGATAATATGCTAAAGATATCTTTTGAGTGCTTTTCATTTTATAACACATTTTAATTTGTGCATCACTGTAACCTAAATTAAGATCATTGTACTGTTTAAAATATTTTTTAAGTGGAGCGATAACATTGTTTATCCAGGACTGCCTCAGTGTAACTGCATAGGTAAATTTCTCTTTACTCAACGGCCCTTGGGTAAAGAAAGTAATACCTTGTAAACTTGCATTCAAAGACGATGTTCTTTGCACATTATTGCCATCTTTGAATTGAATGTTGATAGCAGCATTGAGCCTCCCGCCATACCTGGCTGGCAGACCGGATTTCATAAAATCAATACTTCTTATAGATTCATCCATAAATATAGAGGACAAATTACCAGTATGATTGATCTCGTAAATTGGCATTCCTTCAAGGAGGATTAAATTTTGGTCCGGACTACTTCCTCTTATACTCAGTCCGGAAACACCTTCTCCTCCTGGGAGAACCCCGGGCACGGTTTTTAAAACATTGAGCGGATCCTTGTCACCCAATATTGTATTCTTTGCGATATTGTTATTATTGGGCAATATTTCTGTTAGTGGATCAGTGAGTTGTTTTTCTTTTTTTTCAAATACAGGAAGTATACTGATGTTTTCTAAACTAAAACTCTGGATAAAGGATTTCTTCCTCACATCCTGAAAAGATGCAGAATTATGGCCAACATAGCGTACTTCGATTTCTATTTTACCGGGTTTATTTTCTAAATAATAGAACCCTTTCTCATCAGAAAATACAGCATAATTATTTGTTTTGTTGATTATTGTGGCGCCCGGTAAAACCTCACCTGAGTTACTGGTAATATATCCTGATATACTTATGCTTAACTCTTTGGCACTTAATATATATTTTTCTTCCCTTACCTTATTTACAGAGATACTGTAATCATCAAAGACTTCCGCCAAAAAAAGAGAAAGATCCAAGGGTACCTGGGGCAACATTTTGACAAGGGTATTTTCAAATTGGCTGCTTGAATAGGAAAGGGTAATTTTTTTTTTGGCGCTGATCTCAGCAAGAATGCTTGTTCTGCTTTGGTTGGGGAGGATTTCTCCCGG
>JAYUTD010000121.1:0-5533 GCA_043755305.1 Saprospiraceae bacterium | reverse complement strand
TTGCTGCCAGTATTGCTCGGAGCTCAAATGAATAAGATAGCGTTCAGAGAATTCGCCTTAGACAATGGATTGAAAGTTATCTTGCACCAGGACAATAGCACACCAATTGTTACTGTTTCAGTCATGTACCACGTTGGGTCAAAAAACGAGAATCCCAATAGAACCGGGTTTGCACATTTTTTTGAACACCTACTTTTTGAAGGTTCTGAAAACATAGGTGGCCGGGGTATGTACGATAAGTATGTGGAGAAAGCCGGAGGTACACTTAATGCCAACACTACTTTTGACCGGACCTTTTACTTTGAAACATTGCCGAGCAATCAACTTGAACTTGGTCTATGGCTCGAATCAGAGCGAATGATGCATGCTATTGTAGAACAAGTAGGTGTAGAAACACAAAGGGAAGTTGTAAAAGAAGAAAGAAGGCAAAGGATTGACAATCAGCCTTATGGTTCTATACTTGAGCAATCCTTCAAAAGAGCCTACAAAGTGCATCCTTACAAATGGCCGGTAATCGGATCTATGGACCACTTAAATGCTGCGCAGGAAGCAGACTATAAGCAATTTTACAAAGATTTTTATCGACCTGACAATGCAATAGTATCCATTGCCGGAGACATTGACTATGAAAATGCAAAAACTTTGGTAACCAAATATTTTGCTTCCATACCAAAAGGCACAAAGCCGGTTTATAGGCCTACAATAGTGGAACCCGCTATGACTGCTGAAATCAGAGATACCATATATGATAACATCAGTTTGCCTGGGGTAGTACAAACTTATAGAATACCTGCACAAGGCACTCCTGATTATTATGCTGTAACAATGCTTGGCACACTTCTTTCAAAAGGCGAGTCTTCAAGATTGTATAAAGCATGTGTTGATGAGAAGCAACTTGCTGTTTTTGTTGGTAATTTTCCACTTGGCCTTGAAGATCCCGGAGTGGCATTGTCATATGGAATTGCAAGCATGGGCAAGGATCCATTGGATCTTGAAAAAGCAATGGATGAAGAGGTAGCTAAGGTACAAACTACATTAATTCCGGACGAAGAATTTCAAAAATTAAGAAACCAAATCGAGAATGATTTCATTAGTAAAAATTCAAGGGTCTCCGGAGTGGCAGAAAGTTTGGCCAATTATAAAATGTATTATGGGGATGCCAATTTAATCAACAGTGAACTAGACAGATACTTGAAAGTTACAAAAGAAGACATCAGAAATGCTGCTATCAAATATTACGCAAAGAGCAATAGGGTAACTCTACATTATTTACCTAAAAAGGCAACACCTTAATCTTAACACATCAATGAATATTAAAAAAAATAAAATGAAAAAATACATTTATATTATAGCTTTAGCCTTTTTGTTTATACAGTGTAGTAAAACTTCGGCAGATAAAATGGCACAGGCGAACAGCACAGCCAATAAGTCAGAAGCTTTTAGAAAAAAAGCACCGGGAGCTGCTCCTGCAAGGCCGATCAATTTAGGAAATTACAACACATTTAGTATGGAAAATGGATTGCAGGTTATTGTAGTCGAAAACCATAAATTGCCAAGAGTTTCGTATCAAATCTCTTTGGCAAATGATCCTATTTTGGAAGGCGATCAAATTGGCTATGTTGAGTTTGCCGGAGAACTAATATCTAAAGGCACTACTTCAAGATCAAAATCAAAATTGGATGAAGAGACTGATTTTATAGGAGGCACATTGAACTCTTCTTCAAATGGAATGTTTGGTTCGTCTCTGAAAAAGCATAGCAAAAAATTATTGGATCTTATGTCTGACGTATTGCTCAATCCAAATTTTCCTAAAGAAGAATTTGACAAAATCAAAAGCCAGGCATTGTCCAATCTTGCCTCCACTAAAACGGATGCTAATGCAATAGCATCAAATGTATCTGCAAGATTGAATTATGGCAAAAACCATCCATATGGTGAAATTCAAACTGAGAAAACAGTAAATAACATTACCATTGAAAACTGTAAGAAATTTTACAACACCTACTTTAAACCAAACAATGCATACCTGGTGGTAGTAGGGGATATTACACTTGCTGAAGCCAAGGAACAAGCCTATATGTACTTTGCCAAATGGGCAAAAGGCACTATTCCAACCCAATCTTATGCACCAGAATCGGCGCCTAAAATACCATCTGTAGCATTCGCAAATAAGGATGGGGCAGTGCAATCCGTGGTTAATATAACTTATCCGGTAGACCTCAAGATTGGGTCGCCGGATGAACTTGCTGCGTCGTTAATGAACAATATCTTGGGTGGCGGTATATTTTCCGGAAGATTCATGCAAAACCTCAGAGAAAAAAGGGCCTATACTTATGGCGCCAGATCAAGCCTTTCGTCTGATAAACTTGTAGGTAATTTCAATGCATTTGCCAGTGTAAGAAACATGGTTACGGATAGTTCTGTAGAGCAATTTGTTTTCGAGATGGATAGAATTGCCAAAGAACCGGTTTCTGAAAATGATATTCAGTTAGCTAAAAATAGTATGGCTGGTGGTTTTGCAAGATCGCTTGAGTCGCCGCAAACAATTGCCAATTTTGCGTTAAATACCTTTAAGTACAACTTGCCAAAAGACTACTATAACACCTATTTATCCAGACTTGAAAAACTCACTATTGCAGATGTGCTAAGGGTAGCCCAAAAATACATCACACCGAAAAATGCAAACATACTTGTTGTCGGCAATAAGGAAGATGTAGCAGAAAAATTGTTAAAATTCGACGGAGATGGTAAAGTAGATTATTATGATGCGTATGGTGAAGTACTGAATTATGATAACGTTGCAATACCAAAAGATGTAACGGGTAAAAGCATTGTTGAAGATTATTTAGATGCGATAGGAGGAAAAGCTAAATTAAAAGATATCAAAACAATGGCCACTTATGCCACAATGGATGTCATGGGTAAAGCGGCCATACTTACTACGAAACAAAAACTCCCAAATAAATTTTATGCCTCAATGAAATTAGGCGAAATGGCCTTGCAAGAGCAGAAAATGGATGGTGTTAAAGCAAGCATAACCCAGATGGGCCAACCGACAAAAGTGGTTAATCCAGGTGATGCCGAATTTGAAGAAATGAAAGAAAGGATCAATATATTTGAGCAACTTGAATACCTTACCCCTGCTTATAAACTGGAGGTCAAGGGCATCGAAGAGCACAATGGTGCTAAGTGTTACAAAGTATTGGTGACAGATGATAAAGGAAAAGCTTTGATGCAATTGTACGATATCAAATCCAGCCTACTTAGAAAAAGCACCTCTAATGAAGGGGAAGGCGAAAAAACCAGAACAGTCAATACGGAATACAACGATTACAAAGAAGTAAAAGGTATAATGATGCCTCACGAAATTGCTATAGTTGGGCAGGCGCCATTTCCTCTTGTCATGAAAATAACGTCCATTGAAATCAATGGTATACTCAATGATGCAGACTTTGAAGTAAAGTAATGATCTAGGAATCTTAATGGAGATAATGAAATGAAGTGGGTAGAGATACCCACTTTTTTTTAAATAATAAAGGAAGTTTTTATTTTTTAAAAAACAACTAAGGAACAATTGCTTTCAAATTAAAATCTTTTATTTACTGAAAGCGGGTGCCTCATACTTCAATGAGCCACCCTACATAACCCAAAAAAACCAATTGAAAACAATCTAAATTTTAATATTTCTTTTAAAAATTATATTAAATTAAAAAGACAGGGTGCGGTACTTTTTCGCAAAAGACTACACCCTGCATAACCCCAAAAAACAAATTGAATAATCAAAAAGTTATTGTTTTATAAAAAAGTCCCGCTTATCGGTACTAATTTATTTAGACGCTACTTTATGGATAAGTCACATCATATATTATTATTTTTTTATAAATGATAATCAACCATTTGTGGCCAATAACTGATGGATTGCAGGCATCGGTATATACCATTGTAAATCCCACAATAGGGCATGTGAGGCGAATTGAGGAAAGTATTAAGATTGGCTTCTTGTAAAAATCTTTCCTGGGTTAAATGCGGGGAACATAAGGCTGGTTGTAGTCGTACTTAAGGAAATTGAGGGCACCAGATTTCACCCCGATGAAAAAGCTGTAGACACCACTTGAAGGATACCATGAAAATCGCATGGTCCAGCAATGCAAATCCCTGCTTATACCAAAACTCGGATAGACCAATTGCCTGGCTTTGAAATCATAAGAGATACTTCCTATATTGAGGTCCCACATTCTACTTAGTGGTATACTGCCATTGATGTAGATACCATGTGCCCCAACAGTAAGAGAATCGCTTCCGTTTTTGGTTTTGACAGTAGAAAGAGTGAAGTTGTGGTTCAGATTCAATCTGTCAAATATTGATTCTAAGCTTATTTGGCTGCCAGTATTTTTGTTGTCCTGATTATTTGTTGCTGTGCCTTCTTTTTCTTTTTTACTGAGCAGTTCTTTTATCAGCCTTAAACTGATGTTTGAATTAAATCCCGCGTTAAAAGTTACCAATTGCAGTAGTTGTTTGTCATTTTGTCGATCAACCAACTTTGCATTTATTTTTCTGCTTTTTGCATAATCAATCTGGTAGGGGGTAAAAAAAGCACTGAATTGCAAAGTACTTATGCCTTTGATGATATCTGCATTGCCTGATACAGATACATCCGACCAATTGAATGAGTCTGCCGCGAAATTGTAATTGCCACCTACGTAAATGTTGTTGAATAAATTTATTTTTTTATCAACGGTATCTTTTTTAGTTCTATACTTTAACTCAAATATATTGCTAATGTTGTAGCTCATGGTCAATTGCTCATCATTCAACGACTGTGGAAATGCACCTGTTTGAAAAGGATTGTAGTATTGTATAAGTGCGGGATCTTCAATGTTTGTGTTGACATATTTTCTAAATTTCAATTCAGTTTCAGGGGAGTAGTTGAAGGAAATTGATGGTTTCATTGTATGCCTTATTCCTCTTATAAATCCTTTGCTAAATTTTTTTGTGCCAAAAATGGCAGTATTAACATTGATACCTACATTGAATTTCCTCAGTACACTGAAATCCTTAATTAAAGAATCTTTAATACTGCCGTATTTAGTAGTTCGGGCAATAGTGATTTCTTTTCCTTCGTTATCAAAGGTCTTTACTGAATCTACTTTTAGTAGTGTCTGTAGTTCTTTATTTAGTGTTTTCAGAAAATAAGTTTCTTCGTAATTCATAGACGGACTTATTGAGAAATACTTAAGGGCCCGGGCATTTGTAGATAGACTTGTACTGTGGTTAAAGCCAGTCTCAATTTTGTCAAGTATAGCTTTTGTAAAAAGTGTGGTATCTGTAGCTCTAACATAACTTTTAAAACCCGCCCTATAATTTAAGGATACATTTTCATACCACAGTGGATCGCCTGTAGAATTCTTTCGCTTAAATGGTTGTATTGTATTCATGTTGAGGCTGGCATCCGGCAGCGTGATATTTACCACTCTGGTGACATTGTCTTGATTGTGAGAAAACGCCGCCCTAAATGAGAATGGAGATTCCGGCC
>JAYUTD010000120.1:0-14272 GCA_043755305.1 Saprospiraceae bacterium | reverse complement strand
TAAAGAAAGTAATTGTGCACAGACCTGACAGAGGTATATCTAGAATTACACCTAAAAGAGCCACAGAATTACTGTTTGATGATATTGTCTATGTGCCTCAAATGATGGATGAGCATGATACATTTACAGATGTATTGGACGAGTTTCTTGGACAAAACAATGTACATGAGGCAGAACATTTGATTCTGGAAGCATTGAATGCAGATCCTTTAAAAAGAGAGGAATTGATCACCAGAGCTGTGCAGTACGAAGAATTACCAGCTTCAGATGCTGATGCTTTAAGGAAAATGGACAATGAGACTTTGACGCAAGTCCTGGTTACCGGCTATCTAAAAGAAGATGACCACATCTACTTTGACCCAATTCCCAATTTTATTTTTACACGTGATATCGCGGTGTCTGTCAATGACCATGTTATCATTACAAAGGCAGCAAAGACGGCTAGATTCAGAGAAAATTTATTGACAAGATTTATTTTTGCGGCTCATCCCATGTTTATAGAGACCAATGCATTGGGTAAGGTCATCAATCTTAATGACCTAAATGCCTTTCCACCTTCTAAAATGGGTGAAAGCGTGAGTATGGAAGGCGGTGATGTGATGATACTCAATGAAGGCTATCTGTTGATAGGATGCAGTGAAAGAACTACAGCGCATGCCATACATAGCTTAAAAGAAGTGTTGTTTGAAAAAAACGTCGTACAGAATGTAGTACAAATCAATATTCCTGATGACAGGTCTTATATGCATATTGATACTATATTTACCAGAATAAGCAAAGATGACCTGGTTTGTTTTAAACCCATCGTATATGATGGATTTAGCAGTAATGTTATTGTATATAAGAAAGATGGCAGCACTGCCAATTACGATAGTGTGAAAAGCTTTATGCTTAGTGAAATAAATCCAAATATGAATTTCATATTTGCCGGTAATGGTGTTTCTCCATATCAGGAAAGAGAACAATGGACGGATGGTTGTAATCTTGTCACCGTAAAACCTGGAGTAGCTATCACCTATGACAGGAATCCAAGGACTGAGATTGCCTTTAAAAATGCCGGATACAATATAATAACGGCCTATGATTTTTTGGAAAAAGTCGAAGATGGTGCTATAGATCCAAATGCATTGGAAAAGACTATTATTACTATACCAAGTAATGAATTGTCCAGAGCCAGAGGAGGATCACACTGTATGACTTGCCCAATCATTAGGGAGATAGTATAGGAATTAAGTTTGACATAGGATTAAATTTCCAATGCAGGGAACTTTCTCAAAAGTTAATAGGTTGAAACAATTGACATTCGATTATTCAAATTATTTGCTTATTCGATTATTCAAATTATTCGATTATATATAATACGGGGTTGACTGGTATCGACAGGGAATTCCATTTATACGTAAGCATGTCGGAGCACGATTGTTCACTCCGCAAAAAATGATGATCAAAACATAGTTGGCGAATCTAACTTCGCATTGGCAGCGTAATCTAGGATTACAATGCCTTTAAGCCGCAAGCTTGAGTCCTGATACACAGATTGCCGCTTTCAAACTCTCAGGATAGGAATAGCAAATGTCTCTATGCTTGACCGAAATTAAAGAGGATCGACGATTGCAACTCTGCCTATATGATGAGCAAAAGTTTAAAACCCTGAATATAGGATAAACATGTAGAAAGCTTATAGATACTTCATCTGGACGGGAGTTCGAATCTCCCCAGCTCCACACTAAAAGCGCCAAAATTGTAAGATTTTGGCGCTTTTTTTATAAAAAAAGTAAACAAGGCGCTAAAACGAAAGGCCGTATATATTAACCCGTAAAATATAATAAAAATAAAAATGTGTACAGAATTAGTCATTTCAATAGGGGTAAATGTATTCTACTTGTCTTATTTAGACAACTTACACACTTAAACCAATATGTTAACCATAAGCCATTACGTAAACGATTTTCAAAGTTTAGTTTTCTTTGACGTTCTTTCAGATGAAGAAAAAATGACTTTGATGATAAATTCAATACTACTTTCCGAAAAATCAAAGACTGATCTTATTTTTAAAAGGGGCGATTCTTGCCATAGTCTTTATTTTGTATTGGAAGGATCCGTAAAATTATACTACGCTGAATCTGAAGAAAAAGAACACATAAGCACTATACTCCATAAAGGCCAGATATTCGGAGAGTGTTTTTTATACAATAAAAAAGAACACCCATTTGATGCTATTTCAATCGAAGAAAAGACCAAGGTGATGGCAGTTTCGGTAGAATGCATTAAAAATCTTATGCAATCCAATTTCAACTTCAACCTTAAAATCATGGAAATGATAGGTGAGAAGATTGAGAAAAATGAAGAAAGATTATTCAATTTTGCGATGAAAGATGCAAGGCAAAGAATTCTTGGCTTCTTGCGTGAAAATGTACAAAACAACGGGAGAAAAGTAGGCCTCGAAATGTTAATCAAACATGGTCTTACACAACAAGATATCGCCAATTTCACTGGTACTTCGAGACAGACTGTTACAACAGTACTCAATGATTTAAAAAGCAAAAATAAGATTCACCTCAGGAGGAAAAGCATTCTCATTAGAGATGTTGCCTCTTTAATTTAGGTTTTTTCATCAATAGTTTATAAGTTTATTAATTTTCAGGATAGATGTGATAAACGTTTTACATCTATCCTTATTTTATGGTCATCGTTAACTGTTTTCCAATTCTTCCAATGAGATAATTGCTTTCTCATAGTCATAATCCATAACTTTCAATTTAATATTTCGGTTGGCTAAGAAGCCCGGATCTATTATTACTTCTTCGTCCCCTTCAAGAAATGAAGGAATACCTTCTTCACTTAACTTAGCTACCGCATAATTGGCAATAAAAGAGTCATTGTAGGTCTTAATCGTAATTGTTTCCATTTAAATATTATTTTTACATAAATTTAACGGATTTTATTTTATTTGCCAATGATATAAGTCACTAAAATGATCGAAAAATACAAACCTGTGTCATGTAATTTATACGATGAACTCGCCAATGCTATACTATTGCATACATCAATCAGTATAACAACCATAGATAATGAGGAAATTACAGGTTATATCAAAGATATTTACACTAAGGACAAAGAAGAGTTTTGTGTTATCAATGACATCCTCCTGAGACTGGACAATATTGGCATTCTCCGTTTTAAAGACAAAGATTTATTGCTCAGGGAGAGTTATTGGTCTTGTTTTAGAAATACTTAATTTTAAATTTATAGGTTCATTATTTTTTTTATGAAGTTTACATTCTACTACCTGTTGTCCTGTTGGCCATTTTTGCTTTATGCTCAAATAAATCCTATTGTAAAACCATTTTTGTTGGGCAATGAAAGAGTCAATGTACTGATTTATCAAAACAATCATAAAAAAGGTGCTCTGGTATTTGTGCACGTACATGAAAACGAAACGGCTTCAGTCAGTGCGGGTATCCAATACATCAAAAAAAATGGTGGTAAGTTGGTCACTTTACAACACAGCTTTGACGGCTCTGTCAATCGGCTAATAAAATTTACGTACAAATTAAAAGATTATGAATTTGATCCAAACCGTATATTTAGTAAAGACATCAATGTGCTCAGAAAAACCTTAAAGTCCAATGAAAAAGATGCTGGTTCTTACAATGAAGCACTAGAGTTGGTAAACGCTTTTGCCAATTTTATCTGGGCCGAATTGAAGGAAACAAATTTTATAGTATCGCTACACAACAATAAAAATGAATGTGCCTCCTGTGTAAGAAAAGGGTGGTTTGGCAGAAAATTGATAGACGAATCCTACAATATAACTTCTTATGTACAAAAATGCGATGTAAAGAGTGAGTCAAGTCAATCCTGCGATGATATCTACATCAATCCTTCGATTAATAACAGTGAATTTTTTATAGTAACACAAAGAAAAGACTTTGATTATTTTTTCAAACATAGATTCAATGTTGTCCTACAGAATCAAAATCCTATTGATGATGGGTCGATGTCCGTATTTGCAGTATTCAATAAGATCAGGTATATTAACGCTGAAGCAAAGCATGGCCGGGTGACAGAACAAGCTATGATGCTAGAGTTGGTGAAGGGGATGTGAGAACTGGAGAATGTGCTAATGTGATAATGTGATAATGAGCAAATGTGATAATGAGCGAATTAGTGAATTACGAATTAACGAATGGGAGGATTAAGGAATGGTAGAATCTCTAAAATGATTAAATGATTAAATGATTAAATGAAATCTGCATATGGCTAAATTTCTCCATGTCCTTTGTGTCCTTGTGGTTATTATGAGTGTGATAATTAGCTAATTATTGAGTCCAGGTAACTCACGTTGCCATTGTCAAAATCTACAACGCAATACAAACTTTGAATACCGTTAGAAACCAATAAATATGGGCATCTTAGCTTTTGATTGTACACTGCAATTTGACGCATCGTTTTGTCGGCTAGGGGAACACCAAATGACTTACACTCTACCAGCAAATAAGGTGCCCCTTGCTTGTCAAAGACCAATACATCAAATCGCTTTACCATGCCATCGATGGACAGTTTTTTTTCTACTGCCATTCTCGAAAGTGGAAAGATGTTTTCAGAAATGAAGTATTGAATAATGAGTTGTCTAACCATTTCTTCAGGCTGTGCTACAATGTTTTTCTTTCGAATTGGGTCAAAAATATATGTTGTCGTTTCTTTTAAAGTAACTTTCAATGCATTTTTATAATTCAGTAAGTCTAGGTTTAAAATTTTATGCTGCATCGTTGTTATAATATAACATTGTTGAGCATATTGGCTATTTCATTTCTCTCCTTGATCATCTGCGTCAATACTTTTATTTCAATTCTTTTGTCTTCGTCTGTCAAAGAAGCCGAAACAAGTGACTGGGAAGTATTTTCAATAATCTTGCTTATCTTTTTTAGCTTAAATCTCATTACTGCCTTATAGGCGTCGCTGGGGTAATTTTCTTCAGGCATTTTTTGGGTTTCCAGCCTTATATTCCTTGCTTCCCAATTGGCATATACATAAGGTGATGAAATAAGGTCTATAGCCAAAATGGCTATTTCAGTATTTGTATGATTGATAAATATACTACTATTGATAGTTTCATTTTTATGAATCTTATCCATTGCCATCATAAATATTGATCGATACGTAAGATTTTCAAATGTTTCCAGACTGTCTTCCAGATTGGAGATTAGGTACTGCGCTAAAGTGACTTTTCTTTTTTCATCATACAATTTATCGCCCCCGGCAATAAGAATTCTGACTAAATCCCTTTCCTGGTATTCATCGCCAATGATCTCGTGCTGCCTTTGAGGTATTTTAATGGTAACTGTACCGTCTTCGTCCTGATAGCTTTCAGGCAAAGGTACTGTATCTTCATCATTCTGTAATTTTAGTCTATTGGCCCTTAGCTTTTCTCTTGCCTCATCTTGTCTTTTGTTTTTGAGGTTTTTATCGATAATTTTGGACACTTCTGCTACCAGGATTTTTTCATCCATCTTCATCATCTCACTGCAAAGATTGATGTAAGTGATGCGTTTCATATGGTCGCTAACCTTAGCGATAGACTGGATGACTTCCTTATATACTTCGACTTTTTTTATCGGATCATTGCCTACGAACTGGAGTAAGTAATCCGCTTTAAAGAGTATAAAATCCTTCTCATTTTCCTTGAGGTATTGCTTAAATTTTTCCGTACCAAGTTTTTTAAAGAAGGAATCGGGATCTTCTTTGTCAGGAAGTAAAACAAGCCTGATATTGACATCTTCTTCAAGAATAATATCTAGGCCTCGGAGTGCAGCATTGATGCCGGCTGCATCACCGTCATAAATTAATTTTATATTTTGGGTAAACCTGCTTATGAGTTTAACCTGTTCCTTATTGAGGGCAGTGCCTGAAGAAGCGACCACATTCTGCACCCCACCCTGATGCAGGGTAAGTACATCTGTGTATCCTTCCACTAAAATGCACTCATCTTCTTTTCGTATAGCCCCTTTGGCCTGATACAAGCCATACAATACTTTGTGTTTGATGTATATTTCAGATTCCGGGGAGTTGATGTATTTGGGTTGGTTTTTATCATTGGTCATGATACGGCCTGCCAGCGCCACGACTTTTCCGCTCAAATTGTGGATAGAAAACATGACTCGGGACCGGAAGAAATCATAGTCGTTTTTAGTAGTCAAGCCAAGGGCTTTGAGGTGCTCAATTTTAAATTGCTTGCGCAAGGCCGCACGGGTAAATGTATCTTTTTCTCCATTCGCATATCCAAGACCAAATGCTCTGATGGTGGTTTCGAGAAAACCCCTTTCTTTGAAATAAGAAAGGCCTACCGACTTGCCTTCATCGGTATCGAACAAGTTGGCCTGGTAATGGTTTTTGGCAAATTCATTGACTATGTACAAAGAGTCTGAGAGTTGCTTTGCTTCTACTTCCTCTTGCTTCATTTCGGTCTCCACGAGCTCGATTCTATACTTATTGGCCAGGTATCTTATGGCTTCGGTGTAGGAGAGTTGTTCATGGTCCATAATAAAATTAAGGGCAGTACCACCTTTGCCGCAACCAAAGCATTTGTAAATGCCTTTGGCTGGAGACACAGCAAAAGAAGGTGTCTTTTCATCATGAAAAGGACATAGGCCTGTGTAATTGGCGCCTCGTTTTTTTAAATTTACGAAATCGTCAATCACCTCTTCGACTCTTGCGGTAGATAAAACTTCTTCGATGGACTTTGCAGCAATCATGACAACAAAAATACAAAAAATAGGTGAAAGAATTTTAAGATCTATACACGAAAGATGGGAAGAAAGCCAAAAGTTTCAACCAAATAAAATATGGAAACATACAGTTCTGTTAGAAATCTGTCTTACAGTTGTCAGACAAATAGGCTACTTTTTATGGCTTAGCAAAATAATATTTCGAAATAATAGAATAATCGTAAAATGGCCTTTTGTGCTCATTTATCTAATGTACTCCATTCATATAGAAAAATCACCCGCAATTAGTAGTTATTTACTCCAATCCAACCCAAAATTCCAATTGATGTTTGGAATAAAATTCCAATGAAATAGGGTCTGGTATAAATCTGTACAATCATTTTGTCTGCCTAAAAATTAACCGCTGTTCAACTATGGGTTGGATCAAATTATTTTTTATCCAATCTGATATCAAACGGCTAAATAGACCTTACTTTGTTCAGTCCACTTAAAAACCTACCTTTGGAAAAAAATAAACATTTGATACAAAAAGATGTAAAGCTTGGTCTGCTGACATGTCAGCGATTGGAAAACCTTACCGAAGCTGACCAAAAAATTCAATCGATGTTGATAGCCAAAGGGATACAAACTGATGCCTTGGTGTGGGATGATGCCACAATTGATTGGAAAAAATATGACTTACTTATCTTTCGAAGTACATGGGATTATTATGAAAAAGAAGATGCATTTATGTTATGGTTAGATTACATAGCAAAATTAAATATACCCACTTTAAACACTATTGATACAGTTAAGCAAAACATACATAAGTTTTATCTCAGAGACTTGGAAGGCAAAGGAGTGAAAATAATTCCTACTATTTTTATTGATAAAGGAAGTGCATTTTCGCTCAAAGAGTTGCAGCCTTTAGAGTGGGCCAAAGCAGTAATAAAACCTGCCTTTTCAGCTGGTTCTTACCTTACAGAAATCGTGACACCGGACAACATCGTTGCGTTAAATGAAAGGTATAAAGCCATTGGCTTAGAGAAAGATTTGCTTTTTCAAAAGTTTATGCCCGAAATCCAATCACTTGGAGAAACTTCCTTGTTATTTTTCAATAGGAAATTCTCCCATGCTGTCTGCAAATTGCCCAAAGTAGGCGATTTTAGGGTGCAATCACAATATGGCGGCAATTACTCCCCGGCTGAAGTATCGGACAACATTATGAGTCAGGTAATGAAGATTGTAAATATTGTAAAAGGAGATTTGCTATTTGCACGGGTAGATGGCATTATCATTGAGGAGGAATTTTACTTGATGGAGATTGAATTGATTGAACCCGACTTGTACTTAGAGCACCACCCTGAAGCAAGTGAAAAATTTGTCAATGCAATTTTGGAGCAGACAAAGACTTCCCTGCTATGATCTGGGAGTCAAATATATGCCAACCATACTTCAGTAGCCCCTTCCCTATTGGTCAATATTTTCATTTTGACTTCAATATATGAGGATAGCATGGAATGTACCAAATCTCTCAACTTGCCTTCTCCTTTGCCATGAATGATGGTACACTTGTATAGCTTATTATCGATGGCTTGCCTGATAAATTCTTCACAGACCCTGAGTTGATAATCCAGGACAGTTTCATTGATGCTTGCTTTGAAATCAGGGTTTAGTTTTTCGATATGCAAATCTATCTCTGTCTTTGCCTTTTCTTTTAAAGATTTTTTTACACTGACCAAAGGCAGCTCATTTTCAAAAGTAATGTCCGGCATTTCAGAAGTTACTGTGTACAGTTCTATTTCTTCTTCGGTAAACAGGTCAAATTTGTCTTGTATCCTTATTTTTGCCTTGCCTTCAAATATACCTTCAAAAGTCCCAATATCATTGGACTTTAGCAACCTGACTTTTTCACCTATCCAGAGATTTTTTAAATTGACCATGCTGTAAACTACGACTTTTTACAAAATTACAAATATAGGTTTTAAATGCCATCGGATTAACTTTATAATTGGTACTTTTACAGTTAAATTTTTATATACCCAATGGGCATCGTAGCAGAAAATGACCTACTTATTTTGAGAACGTGGCATAAAAAGGATTGCACGACTTTATATGAGTTGAACAATGATGCCGAAGTCCTCAAATATACCGGAGATTTATCCTTTGGGTCAATAGAGACTGCCAAAACTTTTATTGAAAATTATAAGGATTTTGCACTATATAATTGTGGGCGATGGATGGTCGATTTGCATGCGACGAATGAATCACTGGGCTGGTGTGGTATAAAATTTCACCCAAAGGAAAATTATTATGATCTTGGCTTTAGAATTTTTAGGCGCCATTGGGGAAAAGGATATGCAACACAAGCTTCAATGTTGGCAATTGAATATGCAAAAACCATTTTGAAATTAAATCGTATCACTGCAAGGGCAATGAATGAAAATAAAGCATCTATAAGGGTGCTTGAAAAACTTGGATTTACGAGAAGTAGAGAAGAAGCAGATGCACATGGGATGTGGACATATTTTGAAAAATTATTGTAGACTCCATAAGCTTAAAAATAAACTATATTTATACTGCGGGGTTTAATATAGTTCGATAAGATTGTCGCAATAGGTAATGTGAATTGTGGTGTAGGTAAACAGTAAAATGAACAAGCAATAAAAATGAAGAAAATTATAATAGCCATTGGCGGCAGCAGCGGGTCAATTTATGCAAAAAGGTTGTTGGACAAATTGGCTTTGATGGAAGAAATTGAAGGAGGCATTGTGCTTACTCCCAATGCAATTATCAATTGGGAAATAGAAATTGGTAAGATTAGCGATTATCCTTTCCCATACAAGGTTTACGAAAACAAAGATTTTTTTGCACCATTTGCCTCCGGTTCTGCAAAGTATGAGACTATGGTCATCATTCCTTGTTCTATGTCGCTGCTTGGGCGCATTGCCAGTGGCGTATCTGATGATTTGATAGGGCGGGCAGCGGATGTTGTGCTTAAGGAAAGAAGAAAACTAATTGTAGTTCCAAGAGAAACACCTTATAATCTGATCCATTTAAAAAATATGACAGCGCTTACGGAGGCAGGTGCCATAGTATGCCCTGCGACTCCTTCTTTTTACAGTAAGCCTGATAGCATTGAGGCTGTAGTTGATACAGTAGTGGATAGGGTAATTGATTTGATGGGCTTAAGCATAGAAAGTTATCGGTGGAGTGAAGGATAAGGGATTGACGATTTTCGATTTACGATTTTCGATTTACGATTTTGCACTATGAAATAAAATAGAAAATATTGGAAGACAGATATATTACACTAATGAAGGCTGTAGAGGAAGAAAGGAAAAATGAAGAATCCTTTTTCATTCAATCACTTTCAGCGCAATCAATGAAAAAAAAAGTAGAACTGGGTTTTGCCTGGTATCCTACCCGAATAGTATCAAAATACTACACCATAGGAGAAAATGTAGAAATTGAAATTGAACGAATAAGAGACATAAACATAAGCCATAAACTAAAATCAGGGCATGGTGTAAAAATCACTGCGAATGCCGGAAAAGATGAAATAGAATTGTCCGGCACCATATCTTATCTTCGAAAAAATAAAATGAAGATTTTGCTTAGGATAGATGTTATAAGCAGAGATATCCTGCCAGACAATATCAATTATGCCATTGAAATGATCTATGATGAAAGGCCATACGCCGTGATGAAAAATGCGTTAAAGCAAGTGATAGAAGCAAAAGAAGGGCCTATTAAATCCCTGAGAGAAGGAATAAGGTCGCAAGGGTTGATGGAAGAAGAAAACAAATACACAGTAGACAAAGAACACCTCTTATTGAATCCATCTCAGCATCTGGCTATGAGCAGAAGCCTTAGGGCAGGTCAATTTGCCATCATACATGGTCCTCCGGGTACAGGTAAGACAACCACACTTGTAGCACTTATATCAGAATTGGTAAGAAAGGAAAAAAGGGTTTTGGTCTGTGCACCTTCCAATAATGCTACAGATTTGCTCACACATTTGCTGGATCAGATAGGTCTGAAAGTACTTAGAGTAGGCAATGTGTCTCGAATGGATGATGACATCACACACTTGACCATAGACGAAAAAGCCCGCAATCACAGCGAATGGCAACGCATTAAAAAAATAAAAATAGAAGCAGAGGAAGCCCAGAAAATGGCAAACCAATTTAAACGAACATTTGGCCATGAGCAGCGAATGGAAAAGAAAGATATGTTTATCGAGGCAAAAGAACTTCGCAAATGGGCACGCTCCCTTGAAGAAAAATTGGTCGATGACATCGTCAATGAGTCCCAGGTCATACTCACCACACTGGTAGGAAGCACAAGTTATATGCTGGAAGGATTAAAATTCAAAACTGTGGTCATTGATGAAGCTTCACAATGTTTAGAACCTGAATGCTGGGCGGCCATACTAAAAGCAGAAAAAGTCATTCTCGCAGGTGACCACAAACAATTGCCGCCAACGATTAAAAGCAAAGAAGCAGAAAAACTTGGTTTAAAAGAAACATTGCTGGATCGGATGTCCGATTTTTGTAAATTTAGCAGCCTCCTCACGGTGCAATATCGAATGAACAATGACATACTTTTTTTTCCCAATCAACAATTTTACAATGGTAAGTTGACCAGCCACGAATCAGTCGCACATAGATCTTTGCCCAATGACACCAAGCAACTTGTTTTTATTGATACTGCGGGCACGGGTTTTGATGAAAAATTCAATCCTGAATACAAATCATTATGGAATGAAGGTGAGTATTTTATCATACGAGAACACTTGCTGCAAAATATGGAAAATATTTTGGGCTATGAAATAGGCATCATCACACCTTATGCTGAGCAAGTAAGGTATATTCAAGGCCAGTTGGCAGAAGACGATGAAGTCAGAAGGCTGGGAATTGATGTCGATACTATAGATGGATTTCAAGGCCAGGAAAAAGACGCTATATATATCAGTCTTGTAAGGTCAAATGACCGCAATGAAATTGGGTTTTTAGTAGATGAACGCAGACTTAATGTAGCTTTGACGAGAGCTAAAAAGAAGTTGATTATAATTGGAGACTCTTCTACTATAGGCAGCTATCCCATATTCAATGATTTGTTGAATCATATAGAGCAAAAGGCCCATTATATTTCTGCCTGGGAATATATGCAAGGTTAGTTTCAAAGCATGTAAAACCTCTGATTTATAAGAATCTAATGTTGTAAGTATTTGATTGCTATGCGTTTGCCTTTTGCAAAAAAAAATGTACCTTTGTGCCTCAATTTAAACATATAGATTTTATGAGCGAATTATCCACAAGGTATAGTCCAGCAGAGATAGAAGACAAGTGGTATCAGTATTGGATGACTAAAAATTATTTTCATTCTACGCCTGATGAGCGAGAAGCTTTCAGTATAGTCATACCGCCGCCAAATGTAACAGGTATTCTTCATATGGGGCATATGCTCAATAATACCATCCAGGATGTACTCATCCGAAAAGCAAGGATGGAAGGCAAGAATGCCTGCTGGGTGCCGGGAACAGACCATGCTTCTATTGCCACTGAAGCGAAGGTGGTGAAAATGCTTAGAGAAAAAGGCATAAAAAAATCTGATCTTTCCCGTGATGAATTTTTGAAATATGCATGGGAATGGAAGGAAGAATATGGCGGCATTATCCTGGATCAATTGAAAAAATTGGGTGCTTCCTGCGATTGGGAAAGAACGGCATTTACTTTGGACGAGGTTCGATCCCAAGGTGTATATAGGGTATTTGTTGACTTATACAAAAAAAATAAGCTCTATCGAAAAAAGCGCATGGTCAATTGGGACCCGGAAGCTAAAACTGTACTGTCAAATGAAGAAGTTCTTTATGGCAATGAAAATTCAAAATTGTATCAGGTAAAATACCGACTTGAAGGCAGCGAAGACTACATCACCATTGCTACCACAAGACCCGAGACGATCATGGGTGACACTGCCATTGCTGTGCATCCTGAAGACCCCAGATATATGCATTTGCATGGTAAGAGAGCTATTGTACCTATTATCGGAAGAAGTATACCTATCATTGCAGATGAATATGTGACAATGGATTTTGGTACAGGTGCATTGAAAGTGACGCCAGCCCATGATATGAATGACTTTGAGCTTGGCAACAGACACAATCTGGAAGTCATAGATGTATTCAACGATGATGGGACAATGAGCGAAGCTGCTTCAGTTTATATTGGTGAAGATAGATTTAAAGTGAGAAAGAAATTTGCAGCAGACCTTGAAGCAGCAGGCCACATTGCAAAGGTTGAAGATTACCAAAACAATGTAGGAAGATCCGAAAGAACCAATGCAGTAGTAGAACCAAGATTGTCCTTACAATGGTATGTAGACATGAAAGCCATTGCTGCTCCAGCCCTTGAAGCTGTAGAAAGTGATGACATTGAGTTTTTTCCAAAAAATCAAAAAAATGTTTACAAGCATTGGATGGAAAACATCCGAGACTGGTGTATCTCACGCCAATTGTGGTGGGGCCATAGGATACCTGCATGGTATATAGGAGAGCATACCATTGTTGAAGAAAATGAAACTCTTGCATTGGAGGAGGCAAGAAAAATAACAAGCAATCCTTTATTGAATGCAGAAGATTTGAGACAAGACGAAGATGTATTGGATACATGGTTTTCATCATGGTTGTGGCCGATTACAGTATTTGATGGGTTCAACAATAAAGAAGAAATAGATTACTACTACCCTACCTCGACTCTTGTGACAGGATGGGACATCATCTTTCTATGGGTAGCCCGTATGGCTATGGCGGGTTTTGAGTGGCGAGGCGAAAAGCCATTTAAGCATGTTTATTTTACAGGCATGGTGCGAGATAAACAAAGAAGAAAAATGAGTAAGCAACTCGGCAATTCACCTGATGCTTTAAAACTCATCGAAGACTTTGGTGCAGATGGGGTGCGATTTGGTATGTTGAGTTGCAGTCCTGCCGGTGGGGATTTGCTTTTTGATGAAAAATTAGTAGAGCAAGGCAGAAACTTTTCCAATAAACTTTGGAATGCGATGCGACTCGTCAAAGGATGGACACCTGATCCAAATAAATCAGCCAATGATCTTGACTTACTTGCTACAAAATGGCTTACCGAAAAATACAATGCCATCGCCACTGATGTGAATAAAGATTTTAACGAATACCGATTGTCAGAAGCATTGATAAAAATATATAGCTTTATCTGGGATGACTTCTGTTCATGGTATCTTGAAATGATCAAACCTGCTCAGGATGAAAGCATAGCTCAGGCTACCTATGACAATAGCATTCTTTTGTTTTCAAAAATATGTTCTCTATTACATCCATACATGCCATTTATCACAGAAGAAATATGGCACCACTTAAATGAAAATAAATCTGCCGGCGACTGCATAATGAGTATGTTTCCGCAACCTAAGGAAGTCGATGATTTATTGCTTTCTGCTGTAGAACACGCCAAAAAAATGATTACCTCAGTTCGTGAGGTGAGGTCTAAAAATGCTATAAAATCAAAAGATGCCTTGCCTCTTTT
>JAYUTD010000119.1:0-2207 GCA_043755305.1 Saprospiraceae bacterium | reverse complement strand
ATCAGAACATCTGTTTCATCAAGCAATGATACATTTATATAAGAGGCCAAAGCCTCTTCAGTGGTATATTGACCGTCTCCATTGTTGTCATTCCACACTTTGCCACATATACTGGAATTCATAAATGTATACCCAAGGTCTATATCTACAATGTTTAAGCCAGAAGTCACTTCAAAAACGTTTGTAATAAAAAGTCCGCCTTGCTGAATTAAATCGGACCCATTGGGTGCAATAGAATTTATTGTAGGCACAGTAAAGGAAGGAAGTTCTATCTGTAAACTATATTTTCCAGGGACTACTTTATCAAATTTATAACTGCCCAATTCGCTAGTAAATGCTGTGTCAATAAAGATCCCAGCCTCGTTTCTTAGATAAATCGCTATACCTTTTTGGCCTGGTTCATCTGCGTCTTGTAAACCATTTTGATTTGCATCATTCCATACAAAATCACCTATGCTGCCATATCGGATAAAACCTGCATCTATAGTAGTATTGGTACTGATATTTTCAAAATTTATGAGATCTGTGTAATAACTTGATTTTACATCACTATCATTACTGGTATTACCGGCATTGGTTTTTGTAATAAGGTAACTGCTTGATATACCAAATTCAAGTTTGTATTTTGTTGCAAAAAGATTATTAAATGCGTATTCACCGAGGCTGTCTGTTTTGGTAGAATCAATAGTCGCACCGCTTTCGCTATAAACTCTAACATTTACATCTGCAATGCCTTTTTCGTCTGAATCCTGTATACCATTGTAATTAAGGTCTTCCCAAACGAAATCACCAATGGAGAGTTTTTTAACCAACCCAAAATCTATATTTTCAACATTGTCTCCATACTGAAGATTAAAAAATACAGAAGTATTACTACCCTGTACAAAATCACTGTTCAGTTCCGTATTGGTAATATTAGATTTGGTTATAAAATATTCATTAGGTAGTTCAATTTTTATATAATATAGGTCTTCCATTAAATTGGAAAAGGAATAAGCACCAGCCGAAGAAGTGGTTGTTGTGGATACCGGTGTTCCACTAGCCGAATAAAGGATTACTTTTACGCCACCAAGGCCTGGTTCATTAAAATCCTGCAAACCATTGTAATTGATATCATCCCATACAAAATTACCTACCTTCGCCGGTATACAACTGATGATTCTAAGGTCTCTGCAACATTGATCTATTACTTTGTCTTTGTCGTCTAATGCATCTACACATATAGTGTATACTTTTGATTGGGCTTTCATTACTTTAAAATCAATAATGTTGTTTTTTTCTGACCTTGAGATAAGTTCAAAACCCTCTGGAATATGCCAAAAATAAGACAAAGCACCTGGTACAGGATCTGTATAAACTGGAAAGCAATCGGTCAAACAAAACGTTGGAAGCGGCGTAAATTCCACCTCAATTTTGACATCATCTATAAAAGCAGATACTTCTTTGGAAGTAATATTTACCAATTCGAGCTCGACACCAAAGCTGGCATCGTTGATTTGTGCAGCAGTCCAGGTCCTACCCCACGTTTTTTCTTGAAAACCATACTTCCATCTCTTGTCACTTGCAGCTTTTGCAAAAACATTGGCAGCATTGTATCCTTTTCCTCCAAAATTATCAGATAAAATACTACCAGAGGACAATCTTACTTTACTATCCTGCACATACCCTGCACCTTCTCGCCTTCCTTTAAATGATACGATAATGCCATCAATTCTAGCTCCAGGTGGCACGTTAAGATTAAAATTTGAAAATTTTAGTGTGTTGGAAATGCTACTACCAATATTAGTAAAATTGATTCTCACACTTTTATTGTCTTCTCCTACTCCATTATAAAGATCAGTCCATTGCTTGTATTGACCAATACCATTTTGGCTTACTTTGCCTGTCGATTTTGAAATGGTTGTAATTATTGGTTCATCGGCTACACGAACTTTACAATTTTGTGCAGTCAATGGTCTAAAGCAAATAAAAAATAGGAATGTGACAAGGCATAATATACCCTTGTAGGTGTAGTTTTCTTTTTTGAGATCCATGATGTATAGATTAATAAAATATCAACTTTTATTAATCGGTAATTGAGAGAATTCGTTACAAATATACATTATATATTTATTTAATATATCAATAATTTTTCTATTTTTTTGAGGCTTTGTAAATCAATATATTATATAATTAAAAAAAACAATATGTTGTAAAATGGTCAAGAT
>JAYUTD010000118.1:0-2212 GCA_043755305.1 Saprospiraceae bacterium | reverse complement strand
AATCTTTATCTTCAAGAATGCCCAATAAAAAGTGTTCAGTACCAATTGAAGACTGACCTAATTTTATTGCTTCTTCCCGGCTTTGTTGAATTATTTTTTTGACCTTAGGAGAGAATTTTCTATTCATGTTAAATTTTCAGATTATATAAGAACAATATTACATATTTATTTTGAATACGCACAGCTTTAATACTGTAAAAACCATACCAAAGGCTTATTTTCGGTAAAATCGTCGCAACTAGACATTTTTGTCATTGTTTTTTGTCCTTTTTGGCATTGATTTTTATGGAAATAGAAGTATTGGCATGTTTCAAACAAATTTCTATTAACAACAAAAAAATCAAAAAATAGATTAAATTTGCCTGTCAATCCCTATGGATTATTATTTAATTCTTTTTAAAACGACATTTCATATGAAGTTTAGCATAGATAAGCAAGACAAATACTCTGTATTTTCTTTAAACGAAAAAAACCTCAACTCAGTTATAGCGCCTGACCTAAAATCAGAATTTATTTTTTTGAGCAATGAAGGCACCAAGCATTTAATCTTTGATTTGTCGCAGGTAGAGTATGTGGACTCTTCAGGATTGAGCGCCATACTTACTGCCAATAGGATATGGAAAGACTACGGCTCTTTCATAATTACCGGAGCCCATAGCCCGTCTGTAAAAAAATTAATTGAAATTTCAAGACTAGAAACCATCCTGACAATAATTCCTACCTTACAAGAATCTATCGATTACGCTCTATTAAATGATATAGAACAAGAATTGACTGCAGAATCTGAAGAGGAGTAATGCCGGATTTTGAACTAACCATATTGGGTACAAGTTCATCTCAACCTGCATTCGGCAGGTATCCTTCTTGCCAAATACTTCAATGCGGGAGCGATATTTATATGATAGATTGTGGAGAGGGCAGTCAGATGCAATTGTCAAACTACCACATCAAAAGATCTAAGATCAAAGCCATTTTTATTTCTCACCTTCATGGAGACCACATTTATGGGCTGCCAGGTGTGGTTACCTCTTTTATGCATTTCGATAGAAAAGAAAAACTCTTGCTGATCGGTCCTAAAGGATTAAAGTACTATATAGAATCCAGTCTTGCTGCATCACAGGCAAAACTCGGTTTTAGTCTTGAAATACAGGAATATGACCCAACCATCTCTCAGGTGGTATTGCATGATTCAAATATAAAAGTCACCTCTATACCTTTGAAGCACAACATACCTACTATGGGCTATCTGTTTACAGAAGAGGTCAATTACTTAAGGCTTAACAAGAATTTTATTCGTACACTTGACTTGTCTCATGAAGAAATGAAGGCACTCAAAAATGGAAAAGACATACTTTATCAGGATGGTAATTTGATTCGATCGGCAGATGCTTGTCTGCCAAAAAATGAAGGCATGAGTTACGCCTATATATCAGACACAGCCTATAATGAAAGCATCCTTCCATTGATAGAAAATGTAGATGTGATGTATCATGAGACTACTTATCTTAATGATATGCAGGAAGAAGCCGCTGCCAGAATGCACAGCACTTCAGTGCAAGCTGCAACCATTGCCAGCAAGGCAAAAGCAGGCAAACTTATTTGCGGCCACTATTCTTCAAGATACAAATTCATTGAACAATTTGAAACTGAATGCAAATCCATTTTTGCAGATACAATACTTGGCATCGAAGGCCTGAATATGCAGATTACAAAAAAGTAAGTTATTGTTTGCGCAGCTCTACATTCCTTTTAATTACTACATCCCCGCTATCATTTTTTATGGCATTGTTGCCGGAAGCATTGTCCAGACGTAGCTTGGTACCATCCAGTGTCAGCGTGCCGCTTGATTTTAATAAAACAGGATTATTGCTTGCATTTTTTTTGTAAACATCAAGATTGAGCAAGGTCGCCACTGCATTATTGGTAATAGTAAATGTCGGCTGTGCATGCGTCGATGTAATGCGCATAATAGAGGAATCAATATTGGCAATCAATAAATTCTTGTCTACAATAAATGGCACAGTGGTGGCTTTAATGGTGTCACCCAACATTTCATTAACCACTGAAATCTGATTGCCATTTGTGCTGCATTGCAGTGCTCTTCTCAAACTACCCTGACCACTATCCGCACCGGAGTACACTTTGGTGCAAGGCACAAGGGTGACCGGAGGATAAGTTTGTACATTGGTATTTATCTTTTGTGTGTTCGTTT
>JAYUTD010000117.1:0-2220 GCA_043755305.1 Saprospiraceae bacterium | reverse complement strand
TGACATTGATAGAATCTGTACACCCTTTGATATCCTGAATGGCAATTTCATAAGTACCCGCTTTCAAATTTTCAAATACATTTCCCGGAGTGTAACTGCCATCATTGAATTTAAAAAAGTATTCAGGAGAGCCACCTGTGCCACTAGCCGTAATCTTTCCTGTAGGCACACCGGCACAGTCTAAAAATTTTACATCAGGTTCTATGCCAATTTTTTCCAAATCTTCGCAACAGGGCTCAGCATATATTTCTTTAACTACGGTAACCTTGCATCCTTTATCAGAAGATACAGTAAGGCTAATAAACTTGCTGCCAAAGGATTCATAATTTACTTTGTGCGGGCCCTTTGTAGATGCTTTTTTTGGTATTGCTTTCAGACCAAAATTCCACTCATAGGTACTTATGGAACCGGTAGGGTTGGTAGAAATATCTGTTATCGTAAAATCCTGGTCACATCTGAGACCGGACAAAGGATCTATCGTAAAATCTGGTTTTGGGCCTTGAAATTCACCGGTACCGCCCCAATCCATTTTGAATCCTATACCTGAGTTGTCAAAATTATTGATAAGCAAGCCATAGCTTTTACCAGCCTCCATATCTATGTACTTGACATACCTGTCTTCCCCGGGTTCGCAATTAAAGTCTTCTACCAGGTCAACAGATGTTTGATTTAATCCTGTCGACCCATCACACGAAGATGCATTGCATCTTATACCGACTTTGTTGGTGCAGTCTTCTATACCACCAGGCAATTCAAACAATGCAAAGTCTATATCATCGCCGGCCCGCAATGGTTGTATGTCAAAAGTAAGCGTGCCATTATTGGCTGCGGTCCATCTAAACCATATCGATTGATCCTCACTATTCGTGGCACCGGGAGGTTTAAGGCATGTACCTTTGCCTTCATCGGTGATCGAGCCGGTACCGCTCAACGATTGGACTACAAAAGAATTTTTATCACAAAGTATGGCACCTGTGGGGCAATCCTGGCCGGGCAATACTGGCGGATTAAAGTTGTTGACACAAATTTGAAACCTTCCTGTGGTACTGTTTTCACCAGCGACTCGTATGAGATAAGTTGCGCCAATAACCAGCCCATTTTCTGTCAATGACAGGCCACCGGTGCCGTTGTCTCTTTCACAATCCAGTTCTTCAATGGTACCTCCGCAAAAACCTTGGTACAAAGCAGCCTGGGGCCTTTGTAGCGTAGAACCTATGTTTTTGCCGTTGATCACTACATTCACCCCGGTAGCTACTGCGGTAAACTGAAACCACATATCCTTTGACTTTCCTGTCCAGCATGTGGCCGGGCCATACCCTGCATCAGAGGTGCCTGCCAAATCAAACTCCCCATTGCCTGAACAATAGCTTTTGGGATTGGTAATAACTTTGGCAGTGCTGCAATCATCAAAGGCAACCTGTGCATTTGTGAAGCAATAAAGAAAAGCAAATAAAGAGGTAAAGAAATACTTCATACGTATCAAATAAATTCAAAGCAAATATACGGCTTGCATCTTTCATAAAAGTATAAAATTCTGTTAAATATTTTAATGCTTAGCTAAAGAAAATCAACAAATTAAATTTAATTGGCCGCATTTGATTGACTATTCATTTATACATACTCTTTATTATAAATATGTAATTGTTTAAAAAAAATACATGACAAATTAGACAGACTGGTCTATTTTAATTACATTTGCCCTAACAAAATAATTTAACATGGATAGAGTATTCAAAGTATTACAGAAAAGCAGAGAGGCAATTTACCATTATGCCAAAGAAATGCCCCTGGATAAACTCAATCAAATACCATCAGGGTTTAACAACAATATCATATGGAATTTGGGCCATATAGTAGCTGTGCAGCAATTGCTGGTATATGGGCTTAGCAAGACGCCATTTGCCGTAGATCAGTTTATTGTAGATCATTTCAAAAATAAGACAAAACCAGAAAGGGCCTATACAAGAGAGGAAGTCGATATGGTATTATCTTCTTTGGAAACCAGCATTGTGCAGATGCATAAAGATTATAATGATAAAAAATTTGCTGCACCCACTGCTTTCATAAGCAAGTCTCTCAATACTACTTTTGATACTATTGAAGAGATCATTACTTTTAATGTCTTTCATGAAGGGCTGCATACAGGTATAATACAAAAGTATGCACAATTGCTGCAATGACCACAAGAGAAAAACTGATTCATGCCACTGCTACATTGAT
>JAYUTD010000116.1:0-2227 GCA_043755305.1 Saprospiraceae bacterium | reverse complement strand
AATTGATGACACCTTCAGCCGGTCCCGGATCTCCCTTCAATTCATCTTTTACTCCATTTGTAGGATCAGCATGACCACCAGTTGTGGCTATGGATTTTTCACAAGTATAGATTCTCGGTCCTTTGATAAAACCATTTTTTATAGCTTCTCTTAGCGATACATTTACTCCGGTACCCCCAAGGTCTCTGACTGTAGTAAATCCGGCCAGGAGTGTTTTTTCACAAAATTGCGTAGCTTTTAAAGCTACGTAACTTGGGTTTTCTCTAAATGTCTCCTCGTATCTTTTTGGCCCGGATTCATACTCAATGTGGACATGCATGTCCATAAGACCCGGCATTACTGTTTTTGATTTTAAGTCTATTACCACATCCCCGGTATTGCCTCGTTGATAGCCTGAGACTACTTTCTCAATTTTACCTTCTTTGATGAAAATGGACATTTCTTTTTCTATTGTTCCTTTGTCTACATCAATCATTTTACCGCAATTTAATATTGTTGTTGTTGATTGAGCAAAAGATAAAATGCCGGAAATTAAAAAAACAAATAAAAAAACCGATCTAGTCATTTCTGAAGTTTATTGAGCTACAATATACGACAATCTTAAAATAATAAGAAGAAATAGCTGACCATAAAATTCCCCTGTCACAAAAGATTTTTATTTAAAAAAACCAAACTTCCTAATAGGTAACAAGCAAAGATAAATTGTCTTATAGGTGGAGTGTTCTATAAATTTCAATGAAGACAAAGAAAAAATTTCATTCTTAAAAATTAGAATCGTCCTTTGTTAAACATTTAAACTTGCCTTAATTAGGTTCAACGCTTTAAAAATGGTGTTAAACAATAATAATTGCAGGTTTTAAAAGTCAGGTAGGCACGCAAATTGCAAGATAAATAATCGCAATTATTGTTTTACCCAATAAAATTGGCTTTAATGGGTTTAAAAGAAACAGCAAGCAATCAAATAAACAATATATTATTTTTATTTGAATAGTAGGTAAAAAAAGAGAATAATCGTTTAAATTTGCATAATACTGTAAAACTTCAAATTATCATGAGAACTATTACATCCTTATTCGTTGGTTTATTCCTTTCTGTATTTCTTGTATCTTTTACTTTTGGCCAAATATCTTATAATGACAGGCATTCTCAAATACCTGCTGATGCTTGGATATCGAATGTAAAAAGTCCTTCTCCAAATGCCCCACGTGGCAATATGCACTGGATCAGATACGACTTTGGAGATACCTACGCCATGCAAAAATCAAAATTTTGGAACATCAATACTCCGTCTATGCTTACAACAGGTGCGAAAACAATGATCATTGATTATTCAATCGACGGTACGACCTGGATTGAGTGGGGCAGGTATGATCTTCCACAAGGCACCGGATCGACTGTTTATCAAGGCGAAGATGGGCCAAATTTTAGTGGCTTGATCGCCAGATATATATTGATTAACATTACGAGTAACTATGGGCATGCCACAAATTATGGGCTTGCAGAGGTAAAATTTGACGTAGCTCCTGCCACTACTGATATAAGTGATAGTGAAATTAAGCAATACCAAATCAATGTCTATCCCAACCCAGTAAGCACAACAGCTACAGTAGAAATCGAAGGCATCACCAATTTTGACAATCTCTATTATCAAATATCTGATGCTTCAGGCAGAACAGTAGAAACAAGAAAATTGAATAACAAGACTATACTTTATGATGTCAAAAATTTAAGCACCGGAATGTATAATTTTACGGTCATACATCCAGGTGGCATTAGATCAACTCAATTAAATGTTGTTAAATAATTTTTTACAAACCTTCAACTTTAATAGGATGCAAAATAAATATATACCTATAATTTTTCTGCTGGCTTTATCTTCTATAATTAAAGCACAACCTTACACTGATTATATTGGTGCAGGTCATTCCAGAAATGTTACTGTAACGGCAAGTAGTTCTTCGGGAGTATCCACAGCTTCAAACACCCTCAATGGATCTGGGTTAGATGCAAAATTTTTGGATGCCTCCAGATTTATAGCTCAGGCTACTCTAGGTGCAGATTCTGCCTATATCGCAAGCGTGCAGGCTATGGGATATGAAGCTTGGATCAATGACCAGTTTACCAAAAACCCTACCTATGTGCTTCCTACCATGAATAGTATTTGGACAGAATCAAAGGCAGCCAGAATAGCAGCAGGTCAGCTTGAAGAAGACATATTTGGCCCTTC
>JAYUTD010000115.1:0-5601 GCA_043755305.1 Saprospiraceae bacterium | reverse complement strand
GTTTTTATTATGGGTAAAGTAATTGGTGATATCATCTTTAAGGTACCGAGGATCAAATCCTATGAAGGAATAATGGGCAAAAAACAAAGGTCCACCGTAGGCGGGCCCCACTGGCAATTTTATACCATAGTAATTATTGCCATTTTTATAGCTGCTTCCAGCCCAACCTGTTTTCCAATAGCTCGGTTTTACAGGATGGGTAGGGGATGCTATTGCCAAAAGATATATGATAAAAGCTTCATTGTAACCTCTAATTTGAAAATTCATTTTCCATTGGTTTTTAGGTGACCAGTGCCAATACAAAACACCGGAATCATTTTTTGTATACCAATCCCATTCTACATCTTCCCAAAGCTTCGTAATGATTTTACGTACCGCTTTTTCATTGGCATTGTCAATATCAAAAAATGACCTTGCAGTAAGCAAGCCTTCCATTAAAAAAGCAGTTTCGACTAAGTCTCCGCCATCATCAAATTCACCAAATGGATATACATTGCCCGTATTGCCATTGATCCAATGTGGAAAAACACCATGGAACCGATCAGCAAATTGTAGGAATGAAACGATTTTGAGTACCTGGTTTAATCCCTGGTCTCTCGTAATATATCCATTTTCTATACCGGCCAGAAGTGCCATAATGCCAAATCCTGTGCCGCCCGTGGTAACTATATCACCGCTTGTATTTCTTTCTCTGGCCATGCCGGAAGCAGGATGGGCAAAATTATAAAAGTATTGAAAAGTATGGGATTGCACCATATCCATCAATGCTTCATCATTCATTGTTTGTTCTTCAATTTTTACCGTATCTGTTTTCGCAATGACCACTCCATTATTATTTTTAACAACTACCGCAGCATAGTATTGATCCAATAAGGTGGGTTCCGTGAAATGAAAATATTCTTTTTGTTTGGTAGTATTCACTAAAGAGAAATTATTCCTGTCTTTTGAGATTAATAATGCAAAGGCATTGCCAGAAGCCAATGGATAATTCCAGGAGAATTCAGTATGCCTTTGAAAAGTCTTATGATTTAAAGTAAAATCTGACTGACTGCTGATAATAAATGGAAATAAAACAAGTAGGAGAATATATTTCAAAAGTAATTTTTATGTAAATATAGTATATTAATGCTATGCATGGTAAAACAAAGAAGCGTTTTTAGTTAAAATACTACATTAAGTTTTGCAGTATTCTACTTAAAATCTAAGGAATGTCCTAAAATTATTCTTGTCTATAGTTTCAATAGTTGCATTATAGGCTTGCATAAAATCCTGGTGGAGTTTTGTTTTTTTCTTAGGGTTCCACTTGAATTCGTATCCTGCTATTTTGCCACCGCAGTCTTCCACAAAGTCAATTTCTTTTTGTGTAGTCGTTCGCCAGAAATACATTTTTGCAAGACTATGGCTGTAAACATTTCCCTTCAGTCTTTCTGCCATTAAGAAATTTTCCCATAATTTTAATTTACCAACCTGCGTTTTGCTGCAAACCACCATTGCTTAAGTCAAGTTCACTCTGTGGTATAGGAAACAGTTCATGTTTATTGGCGGTGAAATTTTTTCCGGTTTTAGTCATTGTTTCCCCGGCATTTTTCCATCTCAGCAAATCAAACCACCGCTGTTGTTCCATAGCCAACTCAACCCTTCTTTCTTTTCTAATTTTGTCTCTTAACAAGGACTTGTCTGTAGTGGCGATATCGGCAAGTATAAAATTGTTTGTTCCGCGAGCTCTCTTTCTTACTTGATTGAGATAGGAAAGTGCTTTATTGGTATTGCCGATCTCATTATTGGCTTCAGCAGCCAGCAATAATATATCCGCATACCTTAGCAACTTGATATTGCCGGGTCCATTGTCCTGCAGGCCCGGATGCTTTGGAACCCATGCTTTTTGATTGTATCTTTCATCAAGTATATCAGGATTGTCTTCTACTTTTGTAGAACCATCCGGCAAAATTTCACCTACGTAGATAATAGTGGCTTGTCTTCTGGGATCTCCGGCTTCATAAGCTTTGATCAAGTCATCACTTGGTCTGTTAAAACCCCATCCCAGATTGGGGACGCCTCTCACTCCTTGCACCATATTGTATGGACTGGATCCCGGTCCCGCAATAGGGGCTTGACTTGCGACAGCAGAAATTTCAAATATACTTTCATTGCCCTGTTCCCCTTTTTGGGAAAACAACTCACTATACAATGGCAAAAGATTGTATTGGTTACTTTGTATAATTGCTTCGCACTGTTCTGCACTACTTTGGTAATTTTGCATTACCATATACAATTTTGCAAGTATTCCTCTTGCTGCACCTTTGGTTGCCCTGCCAAGCTCGTCTGATTTATAGGCCGATTTTTCAGGCAAAGCCTCCATCGATTCTTTGAGGTCTTTTTCAATGAATGCATATACTTCATTCAATGATTTGCGTGGTTGATTGAAGTATTCAGTTTCTTGCAACTGATTGGTGATAATAGGTATTTCTCCATACCATTGAACCAATCTAAAATAACAAAAAGCCCTTAAAAATTTAGATTCTGCAATCAATCTATTTTTATATTCAACCTTCATGTCTATATTAGGTATATTCTCAATGGCAAGATTTGCCCTAAAAATACATTGGTAATGGCCTCTCCACATGGAGGAAAATACTTCATTACTTGCATTGGTGGTGAAGTCGTCCATTTCCAATAAATACAATGCATCATTTACAGTACTGCCTTTATCCGCATCATCACTGATGATATCTGTGGCCCCTAAATAGGGTAGTGCTGTAAACTCCCATGCTCTGAATTTATTATACACCGCATTTGTTGCCTGTAATGCGTGTTCTTCTGTTTCAAAAAAAGTGTCTAGTGTCAATTGCCCTTTTGGTTTGCGGTCCAAAAAATCTTTTGTACAAGATGGAATGAATAGAATCAATATCAATGCTATTTTTATTGGTTTCTGCATTTTCATTTTATATATTTTTAATCACTTTAAAAAAAATTAACGTCTAATAATACTTTTTGGTATTTAAATTTTTAAATCAATGCCAAATTGAATGGATTTAGCAATAGGATAACTTCCATAGTCAAATCCCACTTCAAATGGATTTCTGCCATTCGGAAATTCCGGAGAATAGCCGGTGTATTTTTGTTTGGTCCAAAGATTGGTTCCTGAAGCAAAAACTCTAAATGAGCCAATTTTCAAAGCTTTGGAAACAGATCCCGGCAGAGCATATCCCAGACTAATATTTCTCATTCTAAAAAAAGAGCCATCTTGCAGGAATCTATCGCTGACTCTGTAATTATGACCGCCATTGGTAACTCTTGGCTCGCTTGTGCTTGGGTTGTCTTTTGTCCATGCATTTGCTACATGTGCCTCCCAATTGTAGACGCCAAATCGAGCGGCTTCTTTGGCGTTGTATACTTTATTGCCACTGATGCCCATAAAATCTAAAGCCAAATCGAAGCCCTTATAATCAATACCAATATTAAAGCCGTAGGTTAGTGTTGGGATAGGGCTGCCAAGGTACTGCCTGTCTTTATCATCAACTTTACCATTATTATCCAGGTCTTGAAATTTGATGTCACCCGGTTTTTCTCCTCCAAAAACAGGGGAGGCTGCGATTTCTTCTTCTGTCTGAAATATGCCTGCTACTTTATATCCATAAAATGCACCTATAGGCAAGCCGACAATGGTATGTGTAGATGCTTCTCCATTTTGAAATCCGGCAAAAATTTCGTTTTTCCCTTGTGCTAATTTTTTCACCTTATTGCTCACCGGAGAGACATTAATACCGAAATTGTATCCAAAAGCACCAGCTTTGGTATACCTGAGAGAGATGTCGAATCCTTTATTTAAGACTTGAGCAGTATTCACTGTTGGGTTATCTTGTGACCCTACGTAAGAGGGAATAGGAACAGCTGCAATAATGTCGTAAGTAAATCTATTGTACCAATCCAATTCAAAAGTAAGCTGCCCGTTTAATACTGATCCATCTAATCCAATGTCGGTTTGACGGGACGTTTCCCAATGAAGATTTGGATTACTAAGCGATAGCAATGTAGCTCCCTGACCCAGGTTTTCACTGCCACCAAACACGCCATAGAGGCCGCTCTGTACAACACCTGCAGCCGGATAAGTAGATGCAGATGCCTGGTTGCCCAGTACGCCAAAACTCATCCTCATTTTCAAATCAGTAAACAGATTTAGTTTTGACACAAAGGACTCTCTTCCAATATTCCAACCTACACTCATCGATGGAAAAATTCCGGTCCTGTTGGCCTCAGTAAAGCGGCTGGATTGGTCTCTTCGCATGGAAGCTGTTACATAATATTTGTCTTTTAATGAATAATTTAATCTAAACAATTGCGAGATTAAAGCTTCATCTACTGCACCCCCAAAATTCATTTGTGTAGTATCGTTGCCAGCGGATAGATAAAGCAATTCGGCTGCGGTTCCGGGAAAGTTTTCACGGCTTCCGCCAAAAAATTCTGAACTTCTTTCTTCTGCAGTATAACCCGCTAGTAATGTAAATTTGTGGTCTTCGCCTATGGATGTATTGTATGTAGCTGTTTGTTCCCATATCCAATTTTTACCTTCGGAAAAATCTGCTGAAAGCCTGTCATTGCCATTGAGTTGTGATGGACTTACACTAAATTTAGGTTCAAAATATTTGGATTTACTTGTACCTTTGTCAAAGCCGAAATTGCTTCTTACTTTTAAATTTTTCAATACACTGGCTTCCAGAAACATGTTGCCAAACAAACGGTCCCCATTGCTAAAATTGTTGCTTTTATAAAATTGATCGGCAATAGGATTGGCAATAGCCAGCCCGAAGAATGTTGGATCCGAAAATTTACCTGTGGTATCCTTTGGAGCAATCACAGAGGGCATTCTGTAAGCGGATGTAACTACATTGGGGCCATTCTCGTTTTTAGAGACAGTGTACGAAATGTTGTTGCCAAAATTAAGCCAGCTATTGATTTTTGCTTCAGTATTTATCCTAAATGTTCCTCTTTTAAAACCTGTATTTTTCAATATACCTTTTTGGTCAAAATAATTGGCACTAAAAGCATAATTGAAGTTTTCACTTCCGCCATTGGCTCCAAATTGGACATTGGCTATCGGTGCTTCTCTGAAAATTTCCTTTTGATAATTTGTTCCTTCTCCAAAAACACTTGGATCTGGATAATAATTTTGTCCACGCAACAGATTGTATGCAGTGGCAAATTGGGTACCATTCAATAAAGCGATTTCTTTTGTCAATGATTGGGTGCCAAAATAACTGGATACATTTATTTGGCTTGCCTTTCTTGATTTACCGTTTTTTGTTGTTATAATGATTACACCATTGGCGCCACGGCTGCCGTATATAGCAGCTGCCGATGCGTCTTTTAGTACTTCAATGCTTTCTACATCTTGCGGGTTTATAATGGAAGCATCATAGGTAATCATTCCATCTATTACGTAAAGAGGATTTGCATTGTTAAGTGTACCTGTTCCTCTTATCCGTATTACTGCTCCTGCTCCCGGTGAACCGCTAGAAGGAGAAACGTACACTCCTGATATTTTTCCTTGCAGCGCCTGCTCGATATTAGAGGTAGCTATCTTTTCGACATCCTTACCCTTTA
>JAYUTD010000114.1:0-2230 GCA_043755305.1 Saprospiraceae bacterium | reverse complement strand
TAAATTTATTCGGTCAGACGAGTAGATTGGAGTCTGAAATAAATAAAATCATCACTTTCGATTCAGATATCTCTTATGATTTAACACCGGGATTTATTGTTGGTGTTGTAGATGGAGATTCGACTTACTACGTTTCTTTCGGCAAGCATAGGCAGCCTTTTCAGGGGAAAATAAAAGAAAACGATGTTTTTGAAGTTGGCAGTATCACGAAGACATTAACTGCGACTTTGGTCATGGTTTTAGCGCAGAACGGAAAATTGTCACTAAGTGACAGATTCAATCAATACTTGCCCATAGATTACCAAAATCCAAGATTAAACGAGCTTACCATTGAGCAATTGCTAAATCATAAAACCAAGTTTTCCAGAAGGCCTGCTATGTTTGGCGAAAAAGAAGACGATGCCCAAAATCCTTACAGTAATTATACTAAAAAAGATCTTTTGGAATTTTACAAGAACTATGTACCCGAAAAAAAAGAAGAATTTTGTTATTCCCACACCAATTACGCACTTTTAGAATTTGTAATTGAGTCTGCTTGCAAGTGCGACTTCAATACAGCCTTAGATTTATACCTTTTCTCAGATTTAAATATGAAGAATAGTTTTATTGACCTTAAAGAAAAAAAGGAAAATGTAATCAGCCCGGGAGCAGACCGATCTCTTAGTGAAGTATCTCCCTGGACATTTGCTTCTTTTGCACCTTCTGAAGGATTAAAATCTACAGCGGCTGACCTATTGGCTTTTATGCGACCATTTATGGAAATGTCAAATTCATCTTTTGATGACTACTTTCCGGCTCTTACCAAACAAAACAATACTTCATTTAATGATAAATTGTTTTATTCAACTGGCTGGCATGGAATAAAAATAAACAAAAAGACCAAAGCCCTGGTCAGCAATGGAAATACGAATGGACATAGTGCTTTTATTGGTATGGTGCCTGAAACAAAAACAGGAGTTGTGGTGCTTTCCAATTCATCCTACGGTACCAGAGACCTGGGCTTATTGATCTTAAGAATGATAAATTTCAACTGGAAGAGAAAAGCGCAATAGTACTATGGACAACAAAAAAAAGGTATTGAATTGGGATGATTTCAAAGCCTTGGGTAACCCTGAAAATGCGGATCCGGATCCGATAGAGGAAAATTCTATATCATTTAAAATTCCTATTAAAGTGCACTATGAGAAGAAGGGTAGAGGTGGCAAGGAAGCAGTCATCATCAGAGGATTGGATCAAGACAAGGCACATGATTTAGAATCTATTTGTAAAACACTCAAATCAAAAATTGGAGTTGGCGGTGCAGCAAAGGAAGGGGAGATTATATTGCAAGGCAACCACCGGGATAGAATAGTTGAATTACTCCACGGCATGGGTTTTTCCAATATTAAAAAGGCAGGTGGATAGCACATTGGCCCAGTGTTGATACCTGGCTACATAAGGTTTTTGCTCATTTGGACCTAAATGCCGTGTTTTGGCAATGGATGGAAAAACAAGCATTGTCAGTAATAGAGTCACCATGTTTTTTTTGTCATCGTTATGGTAAGATTTTTTTTAAAAGTTATTTATTTATTCTTTGGCTTTACTTTTTCTTTATTTTCAATTGTCCTGAATTTTACTATTTTTTCTATTAGCTTCAATGGCATTGCTTCATCAAGAGGAAATTGCACAGAACCTTTGCCTTGCTTGTAGATGGATAGCTCTTTTTCAAAGGCCTTGTGGCCTGAGGGTGTAGCATACAGGCCGATGTGATTTTTATATCCTCCAAAATAAACTAATGGACCATGGTATTTGTATGCAGGCATGCCGTAGCTTATGCCTTCTTCTGCTTCGGGACAGGCAGTGCGGATGGTTTTTCTTACTTGCTGTAGAATAAGTTGCACTTGTTGTGGAAAGGTGGCGATGTATTCATCTACATTTGAGATTTTATTTTTGTTAATCATTTAAAAATTTTTATTTCAGCAAAAAAACAAAACAAATATAATGAGTTTGATCTATTTCAAGCAAACATTTAAAAATGATACACAAAAAGAAATTGCAAGCCTGGCAATTTTTATCGCTGAAGCTTAGCCAGCCAGTAAAATAAGGAAAGACCCACACCAATCGTAATCAATGAATACATAAGCATAACTATGCCTGGTTGCAAGACAATTAATGCTCCAAAATATTGCACAATAAGCACTACAAAAAGCAATCTTGCAATGTGCAATCGGTGCAGCTTACTTATAACATA
>JAYUTD010000113.1:0-2232 GCA_043755305.1 Saprospiraceae bacterium | reverse complement strand
CTGAAGTGTAACTCGATTCAACTGAAGCGTAACTCGATTGCGTAGAAGTAAAGGCCTAAAATACCGCGATAATGTTAAAATAAATTTATGGCTTTCTTAAATAAAAATTAAGCATTTTTCGTAAATGCTAAACTAATCTTAAAATCATAAAATAAATTAAAATTATTGTTTCTTTTTTTTGTGCCAATCGTCATTGAAGAAATGATGATTGAATAGTCAATGTGATTTTAATTTTAAAGAAAAGTAAAAAAGCATATTATTCAACATTGAGAAAATTAGCTGGTCTCTACCTTGTGATCTATTTACATAATTTAACTCATGGTGGCATTCAATAAGAGGCCATTACATTGCAAGTAATAGGGTTGAATTATTTTAGGTGTGTAATTTAAAAACATTTAAAATGAATAGAAAATTGAATCCTAAGTTTCTGTCAGAAGCAAGGGAAAGGCTTCACCGCCTCAGGACAATTTCCGAAAATTTAGATTTTGGAAATGGAATTTCAGATGCAGCTTTCAGTAAGATGATTGATGAATGTCAATTGGAGCTTGACAGCTACAACACAAACAAGACCGTCCTTGATGGGCAGCGGGCAGTACTAAAAGACTTTGAAATAAAAATCAAAGACCTTAGCGAGCAACTGTTTGACAATGTTGCCGCAAAACATGGAAGAAATTCCGAAGAGTACGTAAAGGCCGGCGGTATTCGAAAAGTTGACCGGAAGAAACCCAAAAGGAAGCCAAAGGTCAACAAAGTAGAAATCCAATGACGTATTTTTACATTGGTGAACACAAGAGCCCTGGTGCTATAGGCGCCGGGGCTCTTTGATTAAAGTTAATTGAATGACTAAAGTCTATAGGCTTTTGCTATAGGCTCAGATGATGCAACTTCCTACTCAACTCGTCTTACTTCAATTTTTTCAAGACCTTTAATGTATCTTCGTCCTGATTGAAGGTCTGCTGCAGAGATAAACATTATTCTTTGATCTAATTCTTTCAGTTTCTTGCCCTTCATCTCCGTGACAATGAAAAATTTATTGCCAGATTCTGTGTTGTACATTTCGTTCCATGAACATACTACTTTGTAACCATCTGAAGCTATAAAAACAAAGTAAAATTCATTCAGATCTCTTGGTTTGGCATAAGTATATTGTATTGAAGCAAGCAAAGACTTAATTGGTACTCCACGCAAGCCAGTCAATGTATCTTTCACTTCACCTCTATGGTTGTAAATGATTTGGTCTGGTATGACTGACTTGGTAAATGTATCAAGGTCAGCGATTCTTATTACTGCAGGATGCAAGATTTTACCAAGCAAGATCAATGAATCAGTAGCTGGTATCGACCTTTGTCCGATAGATGAATAAACTGACAATAAGACCATTGAGAAAAATAGTATTTTGGTTCTCATGTATTGATGTACAAATTTACTTAGATTTTGCATTTGAATTTTTAAAGAGTTGAAGTACTTAATTCCATTGCCGCGTTTCGGGATAAAATTTAGAAACACTTTTTTTAGGCGACTACTCAGTTTTAAAAGGCTATAAGCCAAACACAAATATAGGAATATTTTTTATTTTACATTTTATTTTAAAAAAACAAAGGCAAGCATAAAAAACATGCAATTTGTTATACACACTTTGAAAGCTATTTACTTATCCGCATGCTATTGCAACTTTTCCTTTTAATCTATAGGAATACACAAATCTACAATGCACTTTCCTTCCCCGTGGTCATTAAAATTGTTATAGTAGATTTCAAATGGGTTTCTTTCGGCTTTTTTGTAGCCTTTTTCATTCATCCAGATAAAAATCCCATTCCATGATTGTTCAAAATCTTTGGGTTGTATTTCAAAACGCCCTACTATATGTTTGCCTTGCTCAATGGCAGTGAGACCTATTTCTCCACCCACTTCGATGGCTTTCTCGATTGTAACCCCAATGCTCATCCTTACTTTATCTGCATCCGTGATTTTAAAGCTGTCGTGAAAAATACGTACTACATTGGCGCCTTTTCTTTCTAGCAGCCCTTTTGGCCCGGCCCATAGCACCATTTTTTCAAAAGCATTTTCTATACCATCTACACCAATTTGAGTTATGTAAGCGACTTCCATTTTTGGCAACGTTTTGATTTCTACGACTGCATTCATTTTTATCCAATTTTTTAAATGATTAATATTGCAAAGGTAGTCTTCAGTCATAAGATTTACTTTTCCATTCTTGCTAACCAATTGTCT
>JAYUTD010000112.1:0-5614 GCA_043755305.1 Saprospiraceae bacterium | reverse complement strand
ATAATTTGCAGTAATATGCACATTTCTGCCAGGCATGACTAGGCTCGTATGATATTCAAGCGGAGACTCCAACAAATCTGTATCGCCTGTCCAATGACTGAACACTTTACTGCTTTCTTCCTTTGCCCATACATGCACTTGTTTGCCTTCATTAATGGTACCACCGCCATAACCATTGTCGACGATAAGGCTAATGCCCGACACAGCTTGGCAAAGATTATTGGTAAAATAAAGAGCACTGCCATTGTAGTCTGACCTGAAGGTATGGACTGTATACACAGCTCCAAGTTGCCCAAATATATCATCGACCACTTCTTTTGGTAAAGCCTGTATGGCTGGATATTTTTCAGGATGGGAATTGTAATCTGCTTCAATAGAAGAAGGAGATACGACTAAATAATTATTGGCATCCAACAAATTTGCTTGTTTTATTACATCAAAAAGAGCCCTGGATTGTTCCACGCTTATGCCCTCAACTCTTGCAAATCTTTCAGGGTGGAGGGGCTGTGGTTTTTGAAGTATCCAATTGCTACACACATTGCGTTGCTGGTATTTGAGGTAGTTGGCGTATGCACTGGCATTGCCTGCCTGTCCCACATTGGATCCATTGTCATTCTGACTGTTGTTTTGATAATGTGGATATGGGCTTTTTTCTGCCACAAATTCAATGCCTCCAGTGTTATGACTCAGGCTTGCACGCCACTTGTAAGTGGCTGCCAGGATTTCAGCAAAACCTGCACCACTTGAAAAGCCGCAGGATATTTGTGGTGTTTCATTGTTAAACAATCCTTTGCTTTGAAAATAAGCTTTGACCAATTTGACATTGACCATGTCCGGATTATTTACAGTATCAGGAGTATAATTGAATTCTAAGCTGCCACTATTGTTTAGATCAATTTGTTGTGTTACCTCTTCTGCATCCATCGTAATTATGCCATAGCCATTGGCTACCATCATGTCAGTCATTTGACTTTGTTCAGCTCTGTTGGTCCAATAGACACCGCGGCCATTGCTGCCTGAAAAAAACCATACTACTCCCTTGATCTTTTCCTTAGGCGGAAAATAACTGTATACCGTTGTCTTAGAGAGCAAGCCCTGAATTTGTTCTTTTTTATATTCGAGATCGGCAGGTAAGTCGATAAATTCAGCCGTGATAGTAGCATCGCGTTCTGGCATCACAAAAGTTGTATGCCAATTGCCTTTGTAGTCCGTAAATTGAGCATCTCCTGACCATGAATCAAAGGTTTGTAGACTTGTCGGTGTCTTTGCCCAAATATGAACTGTATCGCCTGCTTCGTACTGCCCGGAACCATAGCCATGCATTACTGTAAGTGTATGTGTGGTGGCAGATCCTGCATTTTCTAATTTAAATTGCTTCATCCAGTCCCAGTGTGTTTTTGGCGCATCCAGCTTGTTGTTCAAGCCATTGGGGTAGGCGTGGCCAAGATTTTTGACCAGGATGTATTTAAATTCATAACCTGTACCTAGTCCAGGATTTACAGGTTGGTAAGTCGCTAACAAAGCAATATTGGAATCTCCAGTTATCACATGTTCTTCTTTTAAATTGAAATTGTGGATGTGGTTTTGTGCTACCCTGTAATGTTTGCCGTTGATGTATGCAAGATTGGCATTGCTGATGAGTGAGTCAAAATACATCATGGGAATGCTTGGCCCTGTATTGCCCGGGCCATAGTCAGTATTGCCAACTTCATATAGCATGGGCAATTTTCTTTTTGGAATATAAGTAGTGTCCAGATAGAATGAGCCCGCATTTTGACACACCGCGGCGATAACATCGCTCATTTCTATGCTGCATTTGGCCGCCATCTGTCCGCCATTTGAGAAGCCATTTAGATAGATCCTTGTGGCGTCAATCTTGAATCGGTCTTGCATTTCTGTGATGATTTTTCGCAAAAACTTTATGTCATCTTGCCCTTGTTGTCCTTCTTGAAAAACCCAATTTGCATCGGGCGTAGTATTCCACTTTGTAGTAGTTTTGGGACCATCTGCAAGGTCTATGATTTTGTACCGCATAGACGATGGAAAGACAGCAATGAAATTTTCTTTTTCGCTGAGTTCCACCCAGCCATGGGCATTGTAAAAGGTCTCACCATTACCACTTGTGCCGTGTAACATAAAGACCATAGGTACGGCAGTATTGTCTTTGTAGCTCAATGGCACATGTACATAGTATTCACGACTTACACCGTCTATTACTGTGGTAAATCGGTTTTTGCCATATTCAAAATCTTGCATGTTGGCAGATGGGGTCAATGGAGGGGTACTACAAAACAAGCTTATGGAGCATAATAGTCTAAGACTAAGAAAAAAGGTTTTCATAAGTTTAAAATTTATAATTAAATATTTTATTTCATGCCTATGGATTTTTATCAAAATTAAGAAATGAAAATCAATCCATTATTACCTAAAAGGGTAGTTTTTTGAATTAATCTTCACTTCTAGTCCGTCAAAATCTACTTTGATACACTGGCAGCAATTTCATCCGCATTTAAAATTCAGCTTCCATATGGATTGTCATTAAGTTGCTTATAATATTTTTCAGATATTTTCATCGCTATTTCATCAATGAGCAATTGTTTTTTAACATTGACTTTTTCATTAATTGAATCAATTAATTTTTGCATATTCATTTTAAGTACAAGAAATTTTGATAGTGGAAGAGAATCTGGAAGCCTGAAGGTTATAAAATAAGTACAGTTATTGCCATAGATATGTTGCATAACAGATAATTTTGATTCGAAAATAAAAATTGTTTATCTACAGAAAATAACAAAAATCGTTCCCCCCTGGACCCCCTTCTGTTACATATTAAGATAATTAATAATATTAAAAGAATTGGGCTAAATAATTGTCTGTGCAAATCTAAAGGAACACGGAGCGTTTCAACTGCATATATTCTCTATATCCTTCGTGTCCTTGTGGTTGAAAAAAACCACTGTCGGGTATTCAGAATTCAGTCAGGATGAAGATACTTTATTGCAAATAAAAAACAGATTAAAATCTGTTCTCCCAAACTAGAGAAACAGATAAAGAATATTGGTGCATAGATTTTAGTCCGGGAGCATAAGAAATAGGGTGCAAATAATATTAGGTTGAAGTCTGAGGGTTTGATCTGCAATGACGATTGCTACGATGATGCACGACATAGTATAGTGCGCAACAAAAATGGCAATTTAGATGGGCAATTTTTTTTGATCATAGTTTTATTTAATTAAATTTGAGACAAATATTACCATTATGAATAAATTATTTCATCTATTTGCCATTATACTTTTTTTTAAGGGAAGTATTATTTGTCAAAAAATGCCCTTGGGTGGTGGTGAAATGCACCTTACTATCAATGAATGTTTATCTGAAAATACCAGAGCTGCAATAATCAGGGAAAACAATGAGAATATAAGAAAATTAAAATTGGAAAACACAAGCGATCGTATGATTGTGGCACTTGACTGGCCGTTGAGACAGGCTACAGGATACAACGATAATGGATACTATTTAATATCAAATTATGTAGACCAAAATACTGCCAGCCCTGCCATACAAGATTACAATTGTGGCAATCGAACCTACGATGGACATAAGGGTACTGATATTGCCATATGGCCTTTTGCATGGCATAAGCAAAAAGTAAAGCAAGTAGAAATCATTGCTGGCCAAGCTGGCACAATCATCAATAAATCTGATGGTAATTTTGATATGAATTGCTCTTGCACAGGGACGTGGAATGCGGTGTATATTCAACATTCAGATGGGTCTGTTGTTTGGTATGGACATATGAAAAAGGGTAGCCTAACGACAAAGGCCATCGGACAAACTGTAGCCAAAGGAGAATACCTTGGCTCAGTAGGAAGTTCAGGTTGTTCTACTGGGCCACACCTCCATCTTGAAGTGTATGCCAATAGTGCACAGACTACGCTTATTGACCCTTTTGGAGGCACATGTAATTTACTTAATGGCACTACATCCTGGTGGACTGCGCAACATCCTTACCTTTCACCCAAGTTGTTGGATGCCATGGTGCATGATTGCACATCACTCTCACAGCCCGATGGCTGTCCTGCAGACGTTTACACCATGTGTGAAAATTACCAAATAAATCCAGGAAGCACCGTAGCATTTAGTACGCATTACCGACAACAAAATAATACATTACCTACCAGCTTTATCATTCGCAGACCTGACAACACTGTATGGGCAAGCTGGTCGTTTACACCATCTTCTACTTCTGTATATGGAAGTTGGTGGTTTTGGACTTACTCTTTACCGTCAGAAGGTCCTTTTGGAAATTGGAAATACGAGGTTACATACAATGGAGATACTGTAATAAAAAATTTTGAACTTATTGAAAAAAACAGCACCAGAGTTGGCTTAGGCAACCTCAAGCCTGCCACACAACTTCAGGTTTCAAAAGGAGATGTTTATCTCGATAATATTGGAAGTGGAGTTGTCATCAAATCTCCTAACGGGCAATGTTGGCGGCTGACTGTGGATAATTCAGGAGTAGTTGTGTCAACTTCGATAATTTGTCCTAGCAATGATTGATAGTATAACCTTTTCTATAGACTAAGTAATTTGAAGAATAGTACATAAGTTATATATAGACTTGCTCGGACGGATAGGGTACACTGTGGGTGAGCATTTGTTGTTTTAGTTGCCTGGATATTTATAATTACAAAAAGTTTTGAGGACAAACAATATTTGGTCGAAGTCAGTCCCGATGTACATCGGGATTCGACCAGCCCAAGTAGAAGACTTAATACAACTTGGCTTCATATCTTCTTCGCTTTGTCGACTTGTATAATATGTCTATTTGACTTTTTCAGCAACCCCTAAATAAGTAAACCAAAGTACATTATCTGGCATAAAATGCTCAGATTTTACCGTATATGCTCAGAATTTACGGTACGAATGCGAGATATGTATGGGTTTTTGCAAGAATCATCATAGCTCCATATAGTGTCTTGCCCATAACTTTGCTCAATCATTTATTTAAAAATAAATACAAAAAATAATAATTAATCAACAAAAAAGCATTTACAATGAAAACACTTTTTTTAACAATGGTAGTAGTATTAACTACATTTTTTTCTACTATGTGTGTGAGTCAAACACAAAACCCTTATGGTGAGGTAAATTTTATAAAGACTTTACCAAACATGAACGAGAGTTTTTTGATTGACATGAAGACATCTAAGAAATTGGCCAATGGACGTGTTGCCAATAAAACCATCAATTCATGGCAGCTCTACCGTAGAGCGTATCCACGTGGTAGCAGTATGGATTATAATTATGCCACACTTTCAATATTTCCCAGCGGCATAGAAATGAAAGCAGAAGGTACATGGGATGCTGTTGTCAAAGAAATGAGCGTAAAGGACATCAGCGATTTTTTTACTTCCATAAATAATGTAAGGACTACCGTAGCCACTGATCTCTATACCTATAAGATGGGCGTAGGATCTAAAATTCTACCAGGTGAATACGTACAACTCAATCTCGTAAATGTCAAAGAGGGAGGCAACGATGCTTATGAAAAATTATTGGAAACTTTAAAGCCAGTGGTTGAAGAATGCATAAAAGCGGGAGAAGTAAA
>JAYUTD010000111.1:0-14520 GCA_043755305.1 Saprospiraceae bacterium | reverse complement strand
GTAAATGTAAATGCCAATGAAGTATTGTTTACCATCGTATTGAAAGCGAAAGAAAACGGAAGAACCAGCAACATGATAGCTGTAGGTTCAGATGTTACAAGATCAGAATCATACGCAGGAGCAGACATGACAACTAACAAGTTGGAAATGAACTTCAGAACAAATGGTGAAGTATCAGAAGGATATGCATTGTATCAAAATGAGCCAAATCCATTTAAATCTACCACAACAGTAAGCTTCAATATGCCATCAGCATCTAAGACTACGATTACATTGACAGATGTAACAGGTAAGGTTGTAAATGTGAAGCATGTAGATGCAGTAAAAGGTATGAACAAAGTTGAATACAACAGAAACGACGTACCAGTGAGTGGAGTAGTATACTATACAGTTTCAAGTGGTGAGTTCACTGCTACAAAAGCGATGATAGTAATAGAATAATCGAAAGTTTAGTTACTTTTAGATAAATGAGAGGCCAAGAATTTTCTTGGCCTCTTTTTTTATTGAAAAATGCAATAATTTAAAACACTTCTTCTATCTTTGTGTTTTAAATTTGAATAATGAATAGTTTACATCATATACATCATCACTTTTTACATCCTTTAAGATGATGGGTACAGTATGTAATTTTCTTTAACATATAAAAGATAAATATAAGCCCACTTCTTTTTAAGTGGGCTTTTTTATTTAATGCTTATTTGAATTTAAGTGCAGGCTGTTAACAATTAAAAATCAGTCAATGCTAAAAATAGCCATACAAAAATCAGGACGTCTATTTGAGGATAGCTTTAAACTATTGAAAGAAAGTGGTTTGCAAATAGAAATCGAATCGGATTTATTAAAATCAAAAGTGAAAAATTTTGAGGCGGAAATCCTTTTTCTTCGAAATAGCGATATACCAAAATACCTTGAAAGCGGTGTTGTTGATGTAGCGATAATTGGTGAAAATGTTTTGATAGAAAGTGAAGTCAATGTCCAAATTATAGAAAAACTTGGATTTTCAAAATGCCAATTATCCATTGCTACAAGTAAAACTGCCAATTACAATAATTTAAGTTTTCTTGAAGGAAAGCAAATAGCAACTTCCTATCCAAAGACCTTGAACAAGTTTCTTTTAAAAAACAATATAAAAGCCTTTATTCATTATATTTCTGGTTCTGTAGAAATTGCACCTAATATCGGGCTTGCAGATGCAATTTGCGATATTGTAAGCAGTGGGAATACACTAAGCAAAAATGGGCTTGAGGAAAAACATATTATATTAAAAAGTGAAGCAGTCTTTGCTTCTAACCTTAAATCAAATGAAACCAAAGCTGGATTGATTGAGGAGCTACTTTTTAGAATTAAATCAGTGCTTTATGCACGAAGTAATAGGTATATTTTATTCAATATACATAATGATAATTTGGAAAAAACAGTAAGACTATTGCCAGGCCTAAAAAGCCCCACTGTTTTGCCATTATATGAGCCTAACTGGAGTAGTATACATTCTGTGATTAAAGAGGAAGATTTTTGGAAAGTGCTCAATGATTTAAGAAAATGTGGGGCAGAAGGGATTTTGGTAATACCTATTGAAAAAATGATTGTTTAAAATATTTTAAAAATATAATTATGACTATATACTATCAAAATGATATAAAGGGTTTTGTGCAACTTTTAAACAGGACACAAATAAGTAAAGTGGATCTTCAGGATACAATTTTAGAAATATTTAATTCAGTAAATAATGATGGGGATAAAGCATTAAGGTATTTTACCAGCAAGTATGACGGTGTGACGATAGATAATTTCAAGGTTGATCTTCAATTGCTAATCAATGCATTTGATTCCATTGATGAATCTTTGAAAAAGGCAATTTTGACAGCTAAGCATAACATAGAGCAATTTCATAGGCAGCAAATAAGGCCAACAATTGAAGTAGAAACTACAGAAGGAGTCCTTTGCAAAACCAGGTTTCTTCCTATTCAAAGAGTTGGGTTATACATACCAGGTGGAAGTGCGCCACTTTTTTCGACAATGCTGATGCTATGCATTCCTGCAAAATTGGCAGGATGTGAAGAAATTATTATGTGTACTCCTCCATCAAAATTTGGAATAGATAAAGCCTTATTGGCTACCGCTTATATTTGTGGTATAACAGAAGTCTATCAAGTAGGAGGAGCTCAAGCAATCGCTGGAATGGCATTAGGAACAGAGTCAATTAAAAAAGTGAGTAAGATATTTGGGCCGGGAAATCAGTATGTAAGTAAGGCGAAAGAAATAGCCACTCAATTTGGCGTTGCCATGGATCTTCCTGCAGGACCATCTGAGTTGCTAGTTTATGCAGATGATTCTTGTGTACCGGCTTTTGTTGCTAGTGATCTTTTATCACAGGCAGAGCATGGTACTGACAGCCAAGTCGTTGCTCTGGTCACTAACGATGGTTTAGCAGATTCTATAAAGACGGAATTGTACAGTCAATTAGAAAAATTACCAAGAAAGGAAATTGCAATGCAAGCTTTAGAAAATAGTTTTATTTTAGTCGAGAGCAATATTGAAAGAGCCTTTGATTTTATTAATGATTATGCGCCAGAACATTTATCTATTGCTTCTAACAGGGACGACTATTTGTTGGATAAAGTTGTCAATGCCGGATCCATTTTTTTAGGCAATTATAGCCCAGAATCTGCAGGAGATTATGCCTCTGGCACAAACCATACCTTGCCAACAAATGGCTGGGCTAAGTCTTTTTCAGGACTGAGTGTCGATACATTTTTACGCCAAATCTCAATTCAAAAATTGACAGAAGAAGGTATTAAAAACATTGGCAGTACCATCATCCAAATGGCTGAGGCCGAACACTTGGAAGGACATGCCAATGCTGTAAAATTGAGATTGAATTATCTTTTAAACAACAAACCCAATGATTAGAAACATCAAAGATTTATTAAGGGACAATATCAAGCATCTGGAGCCTTATAAATCTGCAAGAGTGGATTTTAAAGGTTTTGCTGAAATATATTTGGATGCCAATGAAAGTCCTTATCCTTCAAGCTACAATCGATACCCTGATCCACATCAGTTGGATTTGAAAAAAGAAATAAGTAAAAAAAAGAATGTACCTGTGGCTAATATATTTTTCGGTAATGGATCTGATGAAATTATTGATTTACTTATCAGAGCTTTTTGCAATCCCGGCAAAGATAAGATATTGACTTTGGATCCTACTTACGGCATGTATGCAGTGTGTGCATCTGTCAATGACGTAGGTGTAATAAAGCTAAAGCTTGATAAAAATTTTGGCTTTAAGGCAGAAAATTTGCTTTCAATGTGTAATGATGAAGTTAAAATTATTTTTATTTGCAGCCCTAACAACCCTTCCGGCAATGCTTTTTCCACTGAAGAAATTCTTAGCATAGTTGAAAATTTTGAAGGAATAGTTGTTTTAGATGAAGCTTACATTGATTTTAGCAAATATAGCTCTTTGATATCATATGTAAATTCATTTTGCAATTTAGTGGTTTTGCAAACTTTGTCAAAGGCGTATGCGGGTGCAGCATTGCGTATTGGCATGGCATACGCTGATGAAGATATAATTGAGGTTTTAAATAAAATAAAGCCACCATATAACATCAGCGGCTTATCACAAAAAGAAGCATTGCGGTTGATTCAAAATACAGATGATGTTATGGTACATGTTTCCGAAATAAAAGCAGAAAGAGAAAGGGTTGAAGTAGAACTTAAATCTTACAAAGAGGTGCTTGGAATTTATCCATCAGAGACAAATTTCTTATTGGTTAGAGTTGTCGACGCTACAACTCTCTATGGGTTTCTCATTAAAAAAGGCATTGTTGTGAGAAATAGGCATGGACAATGGAATTGTGACAATTGTTTAAGAATAACAATAGGAACAAAAGCGGAGAATCAGTTTTTATTGAAAAATTTAAATGAGTATTACAATGCAGAAGATATTGTTTTTGGATAGAGATGGCGTATTGATGTATGAGGAGATAGATGATCCTCAAATCGATAAACTAGAGAAAGTGAAATTTGTGAAAGGCATGTTTTATAACCTTTCAGAGATATGCAAAAAATTGGATTACATACTTGTCATGGTAACAAATCAAGATGGGCTTGGTACTCCGATTTACCTTGAATCTGATTTTAACAGAGTGCAAAAATTTCTCGTGGAGTCTCTTGAAGGAGAAGGCATTCAATTTGAAGATATTTATGTGGACAGGAGTTTTGAATCAGAAAACAGCCCCAATAGAAAACCAAATGTAGGTATGCTTACAAAATATCTAAGTGGCAGGTATGACCTGGATAATTCTATTGTAATAGGAGATAGATTGACAGATATTGAACTGGCTAAAAACTTAGGCGCCAAAGCCATAAGAATCAATGGAAAAGGCAAAATACCGATAGAACTTTTGAATACTCTAATTTTTGATGCCAATCACTGGAGTGAAATACGAAACGTATTGTTTAATAGAGATAGAACTGCTAAATGTCTAAGGTCAACAACCGAAACAAAAATAGCAGGAAGACTAAATTTGGATGGTATAGGCATAGCAAATATTAATACGGGTATTGGCTTTTTTGACCATATGCTTACACAGATAGCGAAGCATGCATCCATTGACTTAGAATTGGAGGCAATCGGTGATTTGCACATAGACGAGCATCATACTATAGAAGATACAGCAATTGTTTTGGGCACACTACTTTTTGAAGCACTTGGTAAAAAAGCAGGAATACAACGCTATGGCTATGCCTTGCCAATGGATGATGCCAGCGCAAAAGTATTGTTGGATTTTGGTGGCAGACCTTGGTTAGAATGGAAGGTAAAATTTCAAAGAGAAAAAATTGGTGAAGTTCCTACCGAAATGTTTTTTCATTTTTTTAAAACATTTACAGACTATGCAAAATGTAATTTATACATCAAGGCAAAGGGTAAAAATGAGCATCATATCATTGAAGCTGTTTTCAAAGCTTTTGCGTTGGCGATAAAAATGGCTAAGTACAGAAATGAATTTATGGATGTGCCCAGCACAAAAGGAGTATTATAAAATTAAGTAAAAAAATGGTTGTTATTATAGATTACAACGCAGGCAATACACACTCAGTTATCAATGCTTTCAATAGATTAGGAATTGAAGCAATATTGACTTGCGATAAATCGAAAATATTGCAAGCGGATAAAGTCATTCTGCCTGGCGTAGGGCACGCTGGCAGTGCTATGCAAGAATTGATAAACAGGGATTTGGTGCAAACAATCAAACTGCTAAAAGCTCCTTTTCTTGGTATTTGTGTGGGGATGCAATTGCTTATGGACCAATCTGAAGAAGGAAGTACAAGCTGTCTGGGAATAATAAAAGGACAGGTAAAGCGATTTTGTAACGAGCATTATAAAGTTCCTCAAATTGGATGGAATACCGTTGCGACTGGTGATGATGCAATATTTAAGGGAATCAGTAATGAAAGTTATTTTTATTTTGTACATAGTTATTATATACCTAACAACCCATATAGTATTGGAACTGCATATTACACCGAAAAATACACTGCAGTTATCAAAAAAGACAATTATTATGGTGTGCAATTTCATCCTGAAAAAAGTGGTGCCACAGGAAGCCAATTGTTAATGAATTTTTTATCCTTATAATCATGATTATTTATCCAGCAATAGATATTATAAGCGGCCAATGTGTGCGACTTACCAAAGGTGATTATAGTACCAAAAAAGTCTACCACAATAATCCTTTGGACAGGGCAAAGCAGTTTGAAGAAGAAGGGTTCAAACATATCCACCTTGTGGATTTAGACGCAGCTAAAGGAAATGGTGACAACCTAAATATTATAGAGCAGATAGTATCCAAAACATCACTTCAAGTGCAACTTGGTGGCGGTATAAGAAACAATGCTATATTGGTTAAAGTGTTTGACTATGGTGTTCAAAAAGCAATTATAGGTAGCATTGCAGTAAAGCAACCAAATCTGGTTTTTGATTGGATTGTGAAATACGGAAGTGATTCAATTGTCATAGGTGCTGATGTAAGATTTGGCTTAATAACGACAGAAGGTTGGCATGAGACTTCAGATTACAAAGTCATTGATTTTATAAAAATGTACAGGGCAAAAGGTGCAATGCAGTTTCTATGCACGGATGTTTCAAAAGATGGCATGATGAAAGGAATATCGATAGATCTGTACCAAAAAATCATAGAAGAATGTTCAGAAGTCCAATTGATAGGTAGCGGTGGAGTAAGCAATATAAAAGATGTAGAAATAGCCAAGGACAAAGGTTTGTTTGGCATTGTAATTGGTAAAGCACTATATGAAAATAAAATTTTGAATGAAGATTTAATAAAATTAATCCAATAATTATGCTTGCAAAAAGAATCATTGCATGTCTGGATATAAAAAATGGACGAACAGTAAAAGGAACAAATTTTAAGGAATTAAAAGATGCTGGGGACCCAATAGCGTTGGCTCAAAAGTACGTTAATGAAGGCATAGATGAGCTTGTCTTTCTCGACATAAGTGCATCGGCAGAAAAAAGAGCGACATTGATAGATCTTGTAAGAAAGATATCAAAGAAGATTAACGTGCCATTTTCAGTGGGTGGCGGTATATCAAGTAAAGCCCTGGCACACCAATTGCTAAAAAGTGGCGCAGACAAAATTTCTATTAACTCATCCGCAATTTCAAATCCAAAGTTGATTACTGAAATCGCTGAATCTTTTGGAGTACAAAGTGTAATTGTTGCAATTGATGCAAAAAGACTTAATGGCAATTGGGAAGTTTATACCCATGGAGGAAACAATCCTACAGGTTTTAATTTATTTGATTGGGCACTAAAAGCAGAGCAATTAGGTGCTGGAGAAATATTATTTACATCTATGGACAATGATGGAGTAAAAAATGGCTTTGCTATAGAGGCATTGTCAAAATTAAATACTATACTTACCATTCCCGTTATTGCTTCTGGTGGAGCGGGTCAGAAAGAGCACTTTTTAGAAGTATTCAAAGAAGGGAAAGCAGATGCTGCATTGGCCGCAAGTGTATTTCATTTTGATACAATAAAAATTGAAGAATTGAAAATGTATTTATCACACAAAGGTGTTGCAATAAGGTTGTAATGCAATTAAAATATTGAAATGAGACAGTTAGAAGTAGAAAAGTTGGATTTTAGTAAAGGTGGCGGATTGATACCAGCTATTATACAAGATAAACAAACAAGTAAAGTATTGATGATGGCTTATATGAATGAAGCAGCGTTAGCAAGGACATTAGATACAAAAATGGTCTCCTTTTATAGTAGAAAAAAGCAACGAATCTGGACCAAAGGGGAAGAATCTGGCAACACGCTACAGGTGTGTGATGTTTACATGGATTGTGACAATGATACCTTACTTATAAAAGTTTTACCAAATGGACCAACATGTCATACGGGCAACGATACTTGTTGGGAGGAGAAAAATGAGGGCTCTTTTATACATGCACTTGAAGCCATCATAGAAGACAGAAAAAACAATCCGGGTGAAAATTATTATACAAGTAATTTGTTTAGAAAAGGGATAAATAAAATTGCACAAAAAGTCGGGGAAGAGGCTATAGAAACTATCATTGAAGCGAAAGACAATAACAGCAAATTATTTTTAAATGAGGCCGCTGATTTGTTTTTTCACTATTTAATACTTTTGCAGGCAAAAGGATTTAAATTAATGGATGTAGAGGAAGTATTGAAAAGCAGGAATAGAAGGTAGTATTACTCTAATATTGCAAAGGTCTTTTTATCTTTACAAAAATTTATGCATGACTGACAATAACCAGGAAAGGGCCTTATCATTTTGGCAGTGGTTTGAAAACCACCACCACCAATATTTGTTCATAAACGACATTCAGGATGATGATGAAAAAGAACGCATGCTTGATCTTTTTTTAACTCAACTGCATAAATACAACAAAGAGTTGTTTTTTGAAATAGGTGGTTATCCAAATGCAAACCGCATGGATTTGATCATTACAGCTCAAGGCATTGTTGCACAATTTGCAAGTGTAGAATTTTTATTGACAAAAGCGCCTGACATGAAAGATTGGAATTTTGTAGCTTTTAAACCTGCCATAGGCGCTAATTTCACCACAACGATAGGTGATAAAACATTTGATCCCCAAAAAATCATCTTTATTCCTTTGGAGTCTGATGAAGATCCGGATTGGGTAGGTATAGAAGTTTGTTATCCAAATTTTACCGAAGAGGAGAGAAATGAATTTATACTTGGCACTTATCTTATGCTTGATGTTTTACTGGGTGAAAAATCAACAGCTTTAGATATAGACTTTTTGGATGTGGTCGCTACGCCAAATGATTTGACAGATTATCCATTCATGCATTTGTCAGAAATCAAAGATTATATTGACAGCACTAAATTTACAGAATAAAACACTATTTTTTATAACATCCCTTTTAAGATGCCAAACAAAATTTGTGAATGAAAATGCACGATTAATTGTACTTTTGACCAGTTGACCATTGCAAAATGGAGGCCAAAAAAAAGATTAAAAAACTTATATATAATATATAACTTAATTAAGCTATTATGTCTGAAAAAAAACTCTTCCTTTTAGATGGACATGCCCTGGTCTATAGGGCCCACTTTGCCTTTATTCAGAGACCACTCATCAATTCAAAAGGTGTCAATACTTCTGCCATATCCGGATTTATGCGGACTTTGATGGACTTGATTAACAATCAAAAACCTACCCATATAGCAGTTGCATTTGATCCTAAAACTACTTTCAGGCATGAGTTTTATCCTGAATATAAGGCCAATAGAGATGCACAACCGGAAGATATAAGCATAGCCATGCCATGGATAAAAAAAATACTGGAGGCAATGAAAATTCCCATACTTTTTCTTGAAAATTATGAGGCAGACGATGTCATAGGCACTATTGCCAAAAAAGCAGAAACAGCCGGTTATACCGTTTATATGGTCACACCCGATAAAGATTATGGACAATTGGTGAGTGAAAATATATTTATGTATAAGCCATCAAGACAGGGCAACGGAGTAGAGATACTTGGAGTAAAAGAGATACTCGAGACATGGGAGATAGACAGTGTAGATCAGGTGGTGGATTCACTTGGATTGATAGGTGACGCCGTTGACAATATCCCTGGTGTACCAGGAATAGGCCCTAAAACTGCAGTGGCGCTTCTTAAAGAATTCGGTAACATCGAAAATGTAATCGCAAATGCTGATAAAATAAAGGGAAAAAACAGTGAGAAGATAAGAGACAATGCAGAAAAGGCATTGCTCTCCAAGCGCCTTGCCAGAATTGAGATCAATTCGCCTATAGAATTTCACGAAAATGACTATACCATAGATCCTATGGACAAAGATGTTTTGCGTGATATTTTTATAGAGCTGGAATTTAGAAGTCTGGCAGTACAGATATTAGGTGAAGGTAAAGCTACACAAGCTGATTTGTTTGGAGGAGGAGCGAGTGCCACTGAAGCTGGTGTAGATGAAAATAAAGAAAAATATACCGTAGCTAAAAGAAATATAGGCAATGTAAGTCATGCCTACCATATTATTGAGGGTAGCGATAAAATCGACTCTCTATTAACCCTATTGACTAGTGCTCAAGAAATAAGTTTTGATACAGAAACAACTGGAATTGATGCCCACATAGCAGAGCTGGTAGGCTTGGTTTTCTCCGTAAAAAACTATGAAGCATATTATGTGCCAGTACCGGAAAATCAAGACCAGGCAAAGGAGCTGGTAAGTAAATTTAAAGCTTTGCTTGAGTCAGAGGATAAATTATGGATAGGACAAAATATTAAGTACGATGCTACCATAATGAAGTGGTACGGTGTAGAAATGAAAGGACCTTACTTCGATACTATGATTGGTCATTATTTGTGTGAACCCGATTTGAGACATAAATTAGATTACTTAAGTGAAGCATATCTGGATTACAAAATGATACCCATTGAAGACTTGATTGGCAAAGGCAAAAACCAACTTTCCATGCGTCAGATCAAAGTCGAAAGAGTTAAAGAATATGCTGGAGAAGACGCTGATGTAACATTGCAATTGAAACCGATTTTAGAAGAGAAGTTGGTAGAGCTTGGCGTCTTGGATTTATACAATAGTCTGGAAGCACCACTTATCAATGTACTCCGAGACATGGAGTTTGAAGGAGTACGCATCAATCCAGATTTTTTAAATGCATACAGTAAGGAACTCGAAAAAGAGATCGCACGTGTAGAAAAAGAGGTATATACAGCAGCTGGCGGTCCATTTAACATCGCTTCTCCCAGGCAGGTAGGAGAAGTATTGTTTGAGCGGCTAAAACTTCCCTACAAAGGCAAAAAAACCACTACAGGTCAGTATGTCACCGATGAAGACAAGCTGGTCGAAATGTCTGAAGAGCATGAAGTAGTCGCAAAGATCCTAGAGTACAGAAAATTTTCAAAACTGAAGTCCACTTATGTAGATGCTTTGCCAATGATGGTCAACCCAAGAGATGGCCGTGTGCACTCCAATTTTAACCAGGCACGAGCGGCTACCGGCCGATTGGCCAGTGACAATCCCAATCTGCAAAACATACCGATACGTGATGAGGCCGGTCGGGAAATACGCAAGGCATTCGAGCCACGCAATGAAGATTATATTATACTTGCTGCTGACTACTCACAGATAGAATTGAGACTGATCGCTGAGATAAGCCAGGATGCCTATATGCTGGAAGCATTTAATTCCGGCAATGACTTTCACAAAGCCACGGCTGCAAAAGTATACAACGTACCACTGGAAGAAGTTACTGCAGACCAAAGAAGAAATGCGAAGACGGTAAACTTTTCCATTACCTACGGAGCAGGAGCCACTAATCTCTCTAAGCAACTGGGCATTACCAGAAAAGATGCCAAGGATCTGATCGACAATTATTTTATCCAATTTGCCGGTCTGAAAAAATATATGGATGATACGGTAGCATTTGCCAGAGACAAAGGCTACGTAGTCACCATGATGGGCAGAAAGCGGGTATTGCGTGACATCAATTCGAGAAATTTCTTAGCGAGCAGCAATGCAGAAAGGATTGCCATCAATACACCCATACAAGGTACTGCTGCCGACATGATCAAGATCGCTATGGTCAATATCAATAAGGCAATCACAGCCCAAAACCTTAAGTCTAGGATGATCTTACAGGTACATGATGAATTGGTATTTGATGTACACAAATCAGAAGTAGAGCAAATCAAAGCAATCATCATGGACAAGATGCCTTCTGCTATACCTAATCTCAAAGTACCGATAGAAGTAGGCATAGGTGTGGGGCAGAATTGGTTAGAGGCTCATTGATACCATGTGGCCAAACGGTGCATGATATCATTTATTGAAGGATGTAAAATGAGGTAGAAAGAAGATCCATTTATTTTATCAGTTTTTCGACCAAAGATTTCTTGCTGATGGTAAGTTCACTCAGGCTTGTAGAATATTTGTTTTATTTAGGAAGACCTAGTAGTAGTGAGTTCGTCAGTATTGACTTTAGAGTTATAAAAAAAATTATGGGATTGAGCCACACAATACGAAATAAGAAAAAGAATTATTATTTTGTAAAAACATTTGACAATAATAACTCAGAGAAAATAATACGATTTTTTAAACCATAAAATTTATAGAAATGAAATTATTATTAAAGACTTCCTTTTGCATTACTTCTTTATTTTTGCTTCTATCCTCATGCAGTGATGATGAAGTGACTGTAAAAGACAAACTAATAGGCACCTGGAATGTAGAAAAAACCGATTCAATAAAACAATTTTCTGGCCAGGTAGAAGTATATAAAACAACTTTTGAACTGAGCTTGACAGCCCAAGATTCTGCTTTTTTGACCTATTTTAGATATATAAGCAATCAAAAAGAATACTACGATACGGATAGTTCAACCTATAGTATATCTAATAATGGCAATGTTATTGAATTTACCACTAAGCAAGCAACACAAAACATAGAGTTTCCATTTATATTCTTGGTACAGACTTATACTATACAAACAATCGATGATCAAAACCTGATTTTTAAGTCAGAAAATGAAATCATATTTAATAATACTACAACCAAAACAACGTGGAAATTGGTAAAGATTTAAAATAAATGGGTAATTGAAAGTCATTATTTCAAGAACAATAAAAATATAACTATGGAACTTTTTAGTTAAATACAAGGTTTTATCAGAACACAGTAACTAGTAATTATGGGTATTTTCAGACAAGAGGTACATATTATCAATGCAAATGATAAAGCTTTGTTAAAAGCTGGATTTATAAAAGAAAATGAACTTAGGCAAATGAAAGTTCTAATGATGGTTGATACTGGAGCATATATGACTTGCATAAATGAAGAATTAAAAAATCAACTTGGACTTGAAGTAACAGATAGGCAAGAAGGCGTATTGGCAAATGGTGACCGTCACCTCTTTGATATAGCTGGACCTATAGAAATAAGAATACACAATAGACGTACCATCTCAGAGGCAATTGTACTGCCTGGCAATGCCGAGCCATTATTGGGCAGCATACCTCTTGAAGCTATGGATTTATTGGTAGACCCTAAAATGAATCAACTCGTAGTCCCTAAGGACAGACCATATATTGCCCAAACAATGATTCTATAGAAAATTCTTGTAATAACAAATCGTATTAAAATGTCTACTTACCCAAAAAATCACTCATTGACCAAGTCCCACAACATATCTTTCATCTTCTCGAGGCCAAGTCCACTTACAGCCGAAATAAATATATGAGGTACATCAAACTTGAGTTCTTGCTCCATCTCCCTGATCATCTGGTCATCGAGAATGTCAGATTTTGATAAGGCAATCATACGTTTTTTGTCGAGCAACTCAGGATTGTAAAGCTTGAGTTCATTCAATAGAATAGCGTATTCTTTTTCAATATCAGCCTCTATGGATATGACAAAGAGCAAAGCGGCATTGCGCTCTATATGTCTTAAAAATCGTGTACCGAGGCCTTTGCCCTGATGGGCATTCTCTATGATACCGGGAAGATCTGCCATAACAAATGACCTTGTGTCTCTATACCTTACCAATCCTAATTGCGGTACGAGAGTAGTGAAAGCATAATTGGCGATTTCAGGTTTTGCTGCAGAGATGGATGAAATGAGGGTCGACTTGCCTGCATTGGGAAAGCCTACCAGGCCTACATCTGCAAGCAGCTTGAGCTCAAGAATCTTCCATTCCATCTTGCCTTCTTCTCCAGGCTGGGCATAAAGCGGAGTCTGATTGGTCGCAGTGGCAAAATGGGCATTGCCCTGGCCGCCACGTCCACCGGCTACCAATACCCTGGTTTGACCTTCTTCACTTATTTCAAAATGTACTTGGCCTGTTTCTGCATCTTTGGCTACAGTACCTAGCGGCACATCAAGTATGACATCATTGCCACTGGCACCAGTGCTTCTTGAAGATCCGCCATTAACGCCATCTTTCGCAATGACGTGTTTGCGGAATTTGAGTGGAAGCAAGGTCCACATATTTTTATTGCCTCGGAGTATGATGTGGCCACCACGCCCGCCATCACCGCCATCAGGACCGCCCCTGTCGGTGAGTTTATCTCTGTGTAAATGCGCTGATCCGGCACCACCATGTCCACTTCTACAGCAAATCTTTACGTAGTCTATAAAATTTTGGTCAGCCACTATTTATGAATTAAATTATTTTGTTATTGGTGCAAAAATACACAAATCAAAAAAGAATATTTAAATACAAAATCAAACTATTGATTCAACTTTGTCAGCTTCGGTTTTATTTTTTATTAAAGTCAGAGATGTTTGTCGATTTCATTGCAAAGGGCATCAAAGATATCATGAATACTGCCTTCACCTTCTATTTTTAAAGCCTTATTTTGCTGACCATAGTATTCAAATACCGGAGCAGTCTCTTCTCTGTATACCGCCATTCGCTTTCGGATGAGTGCTTCATCATTGTCATCGGCCCGGCCAGAAGTCTTGCCTCTTTCCAATAATCTGTTTACTATTTCCTCTTCATCTACTTCAAGAGCAATCAAAGCTATGATGTTTTGATCCAATTCCTCAAGCAAGGCATCTAAAGCCCTTGATTGAGCTATAGTGCGAGGGAAGCCATCAAAGATATAACCATTGACGTTGAGATTGGCCAACACTTTGTTTTTTAGCATGCCAATCGTAATCTCATCCGGCACAAGTTGTCCTTGATTCATATATTCTTTGGCTTTAATTCCTAGAGGAGTATTGTTTCCCATCTCATACCTAAATAAATCTCCTGTCGAAATATGCAATAGAGTGTATTTCTCTACTAATTTTGCAGCTTGAGTACCTTTACCTGACCCGGGAGGACCAAAGAGAATTAGATTTAACATTTAGCAATAGTTTTGTAATTTGATGAATTATTCACAAAGTAAATAATTTAATCCAAAAACATCAAAATGTATGACAAGGTTTTGAAAATTATATGCAAATTTTTTAATTA